>JACCTF010000777.1 GCA_013812565.1 Pyrinomonadaceae bacterium
TTCTAAGTATTTTTGGAACCGTTGTTTGCTGAGAGCGTGCATTATCCAGCGAGTTGCTTGTCGTTAAGGCGCAACGCAAAATTCAGTGAAGTGCATTACGTGTAGCATCTAATCTGTAAATCCGCTCGCAGTGTTATGTTTGTAGGATAAAGCATGCCAACCAGTCCTTAGATGAGCACGCTGACCTCAATCGACGAGTTGTTTTTCGCGACGGCACGGCCAACAGCAACCGTAGCTGAACCTCTGTCTGACCACAATCTGCTCGAAGCTACCCGCGCCGGTGACGAAGCCGCATTTGCGGAATTGATCAAGCGGTACCGCAATCAAATCACTAATTACATCTACCGTATGCTGGACGACTATGAAACGGCCGTTGATTTAGCACAGGAAACTTTTTTGCGCGTTTACTTAGCTGCCGAGCGTTACCAAACTAACTACGCTTTCTCGACATATATCTACCGGATAGCGACTAACCTAGCAATCAGTGAGTTGCGTCGGCGCAAGCGACGACGGCTCATTTCGTTGACCGGTTTCTTTCAATTCGGAGAAAAAACGGGAAGCGTCACCGAACTCGACCCCGCTGACACGCGGCCGTTGCAGGACGCAACGCTTGTTGAAAATGAACGGTCAGCCGCCGTAGCCCGTGCGATTGCGACGCTGCCGGAGAAGTATCGTGCGCCACTGGTTTTGCGCGATGTTGAAGGTCGCAGCTATGAAGAAGTTGCTCGCATCCTCTCGTTAAGCGAAGGCACTGTGAAGTCGCGGATCAATCGCGGGCGGGCGTTTTTGCGCGATAAGCTTCGGATCTATTTGTAACATGAACCAAACAGGAAGATTGATAAACTGCGATGAGTGCAGAGCAGAAGTGGAAGAAGCGGGCCTTCGCAGACCGCTGAACCGTGAAGCCTCTGCGCACATCGAATTGTGCGTAGCATGTTATGTTTTTTACGAAGACCGCTCGGCACTCACCAGATTACTCAGTGAACTTGAGGTAGTCGCGGCTCCTTCAAACTTCGAAGTACAGTTGCATGCGCGCATTGTTGCCAAGCAAAATGCTGGCAGGCGATTTTCAATCCAGCCGAGTTTTGCTCCAAGTGCCTTTTCCATCGCTCTTGCCGCTTGTTTCGCCGTCACCGTGTCAGCGGTGCTTATCTTCCAACCATCTGATTCTCCACAGCGGAACACGTGGTTGTCCCCAGACACGGAAAGTCATAGCACAGCGCGGAGAGCGACTGCGCCGAAGGCGGCAGACGCGACTCCTTCTTTAGGGCAGCCTTTGTGGCAGTCCTTGTCGCAACAAGCTACGGACACTGCACCAGATAATTATTCGCTACTTCACGGCAAAGTGAAGTCAGCAAAATTGGTTGAGCCACGTCGTGCCCCGCACACATCCGCGCGCACCAGAACACCAGACGCAGTGTTCATCGCAACAGAGAAACGCATAGACTCAGTAAGCTTCAGCCTTGGCTTAGCACAAGTTGTTACACCGCTCGGTGCTGCCAAGCTAAACACTCATGCTTCGTCAGATTCTTTATTATCTGCTTCGTCGCTCAGTGCTATTCCGGTGAAAGTATCTCCGCGCCCGTTCGAAGTTGTACTGCGGGATGAAGGTGGAGCGAATCAATTAATCTCTGTTGAACCAGTCAGCTTTGGAGCGACGCAACTCATCGGAAAAAGCAGTGATGACAACCTTATTTCCCTTTCGAGTGGTCAAGGCATATGGTAAGAGGCTCAAAAATCTGTCGAAGCTTTGCCGATGCTGATACTTGTGCTGGTAACTATATCGGCGGCACACTTGAAAGAGATTGCCGCCAACCCCTCAGCGTTGCTGTCGCGCTCATGTGTTTTCTCATCGCCGCTGTATCCGGGGTCAGCGTATACGCGCAGCAGCATGGCGGGGAATCATCGCAAGCAGGTAGATCACTTTCTCCATCATCTCAGCACACACAACCTGTGACGCAGCAAAGCGCCGCTTTACCAAGTGAAGCTAGGCTGGAACGCATACCGGAAGATGTGATCGTTGTAATTCATCGCCTCAACAATTGGAAGTTGCTCGCCTGGCTTGCGCACAAC
>JACCTF010000877.1 GCA_013812565.1 Pyrinomonadaceae bacterium
GAGGCGATGAGAATCTTGCTGGACGCGGGCGCTAATAAAGAAATGCGGAATTGCCCTAGAGGATCCACAGCTTTGTATCATGCCGTAATCACCAATAACAACGAGGCCGTGCATCTTCTCTTAGCAAGAGGTGCCGACGCGAACGGGGGACAGGATTGGTGTGAAGAGGTCCCTGCAGAACGTCGCCAGCCGCCTGTAGACGGCTGGCCGCCCTTAATGATGGCGATAAGCCGGAACAACGCCGAAGTGGTGCAAGCCCTGCTAGACAAAGGCGCTGACCCTCACTGGGGTAATAACAGACTTCTGCATGTCGTTCTGGAGAGAGCCTGGGACCCTCATAGTTCATTCGGGAAGGACTGCCCAACTGAAACAGTGAGGGCGTTGCTGAAAAAAGCGCCTGACTTGAAACTCAGAGATGATTTCCTGGGACGTCACACTCCACTTGTGGCTCGGTTGAGGGGCTGCTCTGAAGTTGCCACACTTCTCAGACAACAGCCGCCGTCTCGACAGATTGCAGACGCTAAATAAGCTTTGATTTGGGCGGTGTTGAGGCACGCCCATGAGTGTTTTGTCGCGCGCTCCGACTCATGATACCGTGCGCTGCACACAGAGGCGGCGCACGTTTTGTTGTCCGCTTTCGACAATCATTGCCTGATGACATACCTCGCAGGAGAACACGGTAATGAAGAGCACTAACACTCGTCCGTCAAGAGCGAAGTTGCTGTTTGTCGTAGTCGGTTTGCTCGTCCTTCAAAGTCAGGTCTTTGCGCAGGACAAGACTGCGAAGATTGATGAAGTGATGCGGCTCTCTCACAGCTACGGGCAGTTCAATGGCGTGGTGCTGGTCGCCGAGGGTGGCAAGGTTATCTACCGCAAAGGCTTCGGTCTCGCCAACATGGAATGGAACATTCCGAACGAGCCGGACACAAGGTTTCGTCTCGGTTCCATCACCAAGCAATTTACGGCGATGCTCATCTTGCAGTTGGCGGAACAAGGTAAGATCAAACTAGACGGTAAGCTGTCCGACTACTTGCCGGATTACCGTAAAGACACGGGCGGGCGCATCACTATTCATCAGTTGTTGAACCACACTTCCGGCATCCCGAGCTACACGAGCCTGCCGGGGTTTATCGCCGATCAGAGCCGTGACCCCTACGCGGTTGATGCCTTTATCAAGAAGTACGCCAGCCGCGATTTGGAGTTTGAACCCGGCTCCAAATACTCATACAACAACTCCGGTTACTTCCTGCTCGGGGCGATCATTGAAAAGATCACGGGCAAGACTTACGAGCAAGCCTTGAAGGAGAGCATTCTTGATCCGCTGGGGATGAAGAACACCGGATATGATCATCACGACACGATCATCCCGAAGCGCGCCGCCGGGTACAGAAAAGCTCCAAAGGGTTATGAGAACGCTCCGTACCTTGATATGTCGATTCCCTACGCCGCCGGGTCGATGTACTCAACCGTTGATGATCTGTTTCTCTGGGATCAAGCTCTGTACACGGACAAGTTGCTTTCAAGCACATACAAAGAGTTGATGTTCAAGCCTAACCTTGAGAACTACGCTTATGGATGGATCGTGACAAAGACTTCGCTCGGCCAAACGAAAGAGACCGTTCCGGCTGTTATGCACGGCGGCGGGATCAACGGATTTAACACTTTGCTTGTTCGCTTAATTGATCGGAAGCACACAATTGTGCTGTTGGATAACACTTCGCAAGGCCGCAGCCAAAACTCGATCAGCAAAGCAATTACTAACATCCTCTACGATCAACCGTATGACGCGCCTAAACAATCGATTGCCGAAGCACTGCTCCCAACCGCCACTGATAAAAACGTTGAGGCGGCGATCAAGCAGTACCGCGATCTAAAAGCTAATCAACTGAACCTCTACGATTTTGGCGAGATGGAATTGAACACGCTGGGTTATCAACTGCTCGGCATGAAGCGAATCAAAGAAGCGATTGAGGTTTTCAAGTTGAACGTCGAAGCTTATCCGCAGGCCGCCAATCCTTATGACAGTCTCGGCGAAGCGTACATGATGAACGGCGACAAAGAGCTTGCCGTGAAGAACTACAAGCGGGCGTTGGAATTGAATCCGCAAAACAAAAACGCTGCCGGGA
>JACCTF010000895.1 GCA_013812565.1 Pyrinomonadaceae bacterium
AGACGGGCTCGCCGCTGCTGCGAAACTGCACACCTTGATAGACGGTCGGAAGGAACCCGCTGCCCCAGCAGGAGTTGCCTCCGCTCGGCCCCTTCTTGCCGGAACTGAAAACGACGAAGGCGGGCAAATCCTTAGATTCGCTCCCCAGACCGTATGTGACCCACGCGCCCATCGAAGGCCGCCCGAACTGTTGCGACCCCGTGTTCATCAGTATCTGGCCCGGCGCGTGGTTGAACGCATCAGTCACCATCGATTTCACAATCGAGATGTCATCAACTACCTCGGCCGTGTACGGCAGAAGCTCGGAGAGTTCCGCGCCGCTCTTTCCGTATTTGGCGAACTTGAACTTTGGTCCGAGCAGTTTTGAATTCGGATTGATGAAAGCTGAGCGGTAGCCTTTCAGCAACTCAGCGGGTGGAAGTGTTCCGTTGAACTTTGCCAGTTGAGGTTTGTAATCGAACATCTCCAGGTGACTCGGCGCACCGGCCATAAAGAGGAAGATGACATTCTTGGCACGGGGCGCGTGGTGCGGCTTCTTCGGCGCGAGCGGATTGTCCGCACCATCAGCAGCGAGGCCCGCACTGGCGAGCAAGTGGCCGAGCGCCATTGCACCCACTCCAACGCCGCACTGTTCAAAGAACCAGCGCCGACTAACCTGTTTTTTGACTTCCTGATTGATTTCGTCTGTGTAGTTCATTGCGTCTCCTTAAAGACATTCGTTCAGAACTCCTCGTCCTCATCCGCCGGCTGTATCTCAGTCGCTACTAATTCCTTCCAAACGGCCACCACTGCCGGTTCAGCGCCAGCGGCTTGTAACAGACTTGTCACCGGCCCTGGATCACCCTTCAATTCTGGGAAGGTTAGCAGCAACATTGCCAGATCTCGCCAATCAGTACCGGACTTCGGTTTGCCTCGTCTCTGATGATAAGAGATTACTTTACTAGCAATCAGTTCCGCCTGATCCATCACCAGTACGCGCGCAATTCGTCGCGCGGAAGGCAGCTTCTTTACTGGATGCAAATCGACCAGATGACGATTGCCTGACTTTTGCACCTGAAACACACGGTATCCTCGTCCTTCGCCGACTTCACGGACACGCACGGCGATGTGAAACCGCTGGCCCAAATAATCTCGCAGTTCTTCAGCTAACTCTGCGGCGCGTGATGAGAGCAGCTCTATATCTTGAGTCATGCGGGGTTCATTCACGTAAGCATTGACAGCCTGTGCACCAAACACGACGGCGTCTTCGCGATCACGCAGAAACTCCAGCACCGCATCCTGAATGATAGCCAGTGGCAGCGGTTCACGCATCGCAAACTCCCGAAATGTCAAAGTACCTGCGCTGAACACCTATGAACTCCTGACTTACTCCTTCGTAATTGCCTCGTCCAAGTTTAGCAGCACGCGCGAGACAACCGTCCACGCGGCGAGGTGATCCATTGTCGTGCCTTTAGGGAGCAACATCGGTTTATCCGGGTCATTCGTTGCCAGATTCCACGGGTTTACTTCTCCGGTGATGAAGCGTCTTCTTTGCTTGTTTAGTAAAGCCAGCAGTTCAGTGCTCTCCTGCATGTTCGGGCTTCTTGTCAGGACGCGGCGGAAGGCATAGTTCAGACGCTGCGCATCCGTCAGTCCGCCTTCCTTCAAAGCCCGCAGCGCCAGCGCGCGGGCCGATTCCAGAAAGAGCGGCTCGTTGAGTGTCGTCAAAGCCTGCAACGGCGTGTTGGAGCGAGAGCGGCGAACACACGCGCTGTCTCCGTTAGGCGCGTCGAAGATCTGAAGCATCGGGTAAGGAACCGAGCGGTAGCGGAATGTATAGAGGGCGCGACGATACCGATCTTCGCCTTTGGCTTCGTCCCAAATCTTCGGTCCATAGCTGACGGGCGGAAGAAATAGAAACTCGGGCGCGGGCGGGAAAACACTGGGGCCACCGATTTTGGGATTGAGCAAACCGCTTGCGGCCAGCGTGATGTCGCGCACGATCTCGGCTTCGACGCGGAAGCGCGGCCCGCGCGCAAGCAGTCGGTTGTAGGGATCGCGCTCGTAAACTTCAGGCGTGACTTTGGAAGACTGTCGATAGACAGCCGAGTGGACGATCAACCGATGAATATTCTTCAAGCTCCAGCCACGATCCATAAATTCAACTGCCAGCCAATCGAGCAATTCAGGATGCGAAGGAGCTTCGCTCTGTTTACCGAAATCCTCAGCGGTGCCAACTAAACCTGTGCCGAAGTATGCTTGCCAGATACGGTTGACCATCGCGCGGGCGGTCGTCGGCGAATTGGGATCCACCAACCACCTGGCAAAGGTCAGACGGTTCGGCGTCGCGTTCGCTGGTAATTGGTGGAGGAAGGCCGGCACTCCCGGCGTTACGGCCTTATCGGGCTGGAGGAAATCGCCGCGCTTTAGTACGTGTGTTCCACGATCTTCCTTGCGCTCTCTCAATACCAATTGCGGTGCACCTTCCGGATGCCCACGCCACAACTCGGCAATCTGTTTGTTTGCTTCTTGCCATTCAGGAACTGTGGTGCGCCAGTAGCTGAAAACAGTCTGGGTCTGCGCGGGCGTGCGTCGATCACTCGGTATAGCGAGGATGTCTCGAACATTTTGCGGCAGCGGGTCGGCGGTCGCTTCGGGCGTAGATGTGAGCGAAAGGCGTAGGCGACCGAGGTTGTTGTTCTGATTGTCGTCGCTGTTCCAGCCTCCGTGATTCTGTTTGAGATAGAAGGTGAGAATCGTGCCGCCTTCATTTGCGACCGGGGTATCAAGCGCGAAGACAGCTTTACGCGGTTGATTGCGCAGGGCTGGTCCGGCATCTATGCCCCAGGCAGTCTCATCCTTGCCGTCGATGGCAAAATCTACGGAGCCGGTGACGCGGCGCTTCTTGCTCTTATCATCGAAGATCGCCTCCAGCGACATCTCCGGCTGCATGATGTCGGCCGTGGCCTGGGCGATTTTCAACTTGGTAATTTTATCAGGCGCGTTCGCGGGAGCAGCTTCCACCTCAAACTCGGTCAGCGCGCCCGTTCCCTTGATCGAACGACCTGGCCCGCCGAGCGGCAGGTTCGGATCGTTCAAAAGTTCCAACCGGAATGCCGAAATGTTCTGCGCATCGGTCTTGACCGTCATCTTCACGCGGTGTTTAGTGGGCGCATATCCTTGAGCTAAGAAAGACCCGTCTTTGAGCGCGACATACTTCTGCCCTCCGGTCGAGATGTCATCAACCGTGGGGCGCAGAAGATTCCACTCCGGTTGATTCGCTTTCGCCTTCTCCTCCCACTTCGTCATGTGATCTTGCCAATCGGGTTTCCGGTGCTGAAGGTTTCCCTCGATCTCGCGAATCTGCCGAAACACTTGCGCACGCTTCATCTGCTCTTCCGGCGTGTAGACCGTGACATTCGCCTCGTGCGAGTTATTAAGGAAGGCAAACAGACGGTAATACTCTTCCTGCTTGAGCGGATCGTATTTGTGGTTGTGGCATTGTGCGCACTGGATGGTGACGCCGAGGACGCTCTTGCCAATGGCATCCATGCGATCAAACATCGCTTCCATTCGGAACTGCTCTGGATCAACGCCGCCTTCCTCGTTGATCATTGAATTACGGAGAAAGCCGGTCGCCACTACTTGATCCTGTTTAGCATTCGGGAGCAGATCCCCGGCCAGTTGTTCGATAACAAATTGGTTGTAGGGCAAATCACGATTGAGCGCATTGATGACCCAGTCGCGGTAGAACCAGACTTGACGAATCTTGTCTTTCTCATAGCCGTCTGAATCAGCGTAGCGTGCGGCATCGAGCCAGTGTCGGCCCCAGCGCTCGCCGTAATGCGGTGAGTCGAGCAAGCGGTCAACCAGCTTTTCATAAGCCTTCGGGCTGCGGTCCGCCAGGAAGGAATCAACCTCTACGGGCGTCGGCGGCAACCCCGTCAGATCAAGACTGAGGCGGCGAATCAGCGTCTCCTTCGAGGCCGCAGGCGAGGGCGTTAATTTTTCTTTTTCAAGTTTAGCGAGCACGAAGCGATCAAGCGGATTACCCGACCAAGTTTTGTTGGCGACTGGGGGTAAGGAAGGGCGGACCGGTTTGACGAAGGCCCAATGTTTTTCGAGCTTTGCGTCCTGCGCCGAGGCGCTATCGGGCCACACAGCACCCTCATCAATCCAGCGCCGCAGCACAGCGATCTGCTCGGCACTAAGCGGATCACCTTTGAGCGGCATGCGCACTTCATCATTCAGCCCCATAACGCGGTGTATCAAACGACTTCCTTCGCCGTTTCCTGGAAGAATGACCGGGCCGGAGATGCCGCCCTTCATCGCCAACATTTTCGAGTCGAGCCGTAATTGAGCTTTTGGTTTCTCTCCCGCATGGCACTGGTAACACGAAGTTTTTAAGATCGGTTGAACGTCTTTCACGAAATCGACTGCTTGTCCCGAAAGCGCATCGTTACCCGCAAGCTGCGCCTGCCCCTGGGGTGAGGTCTTCTCAAG
>JACCTF010000937.1 GCA_013812565.1 Pyrinomonadaceae bacterium
CCGTCTACTGTCAAGGCAAACTCTCTGCCGACAATTACGGGCGCGATCATCACCCGCGTTGCTTTACGGTGTGGATGGCGGGCGGCGGCATCAAGGGGGGCATGACCTTCGGCGAGACCGATGATTACAGCTACAACATCACGCGCGACCCCGTCGAGATCCACGATTTAAACGCGACGATTTTTCACTGCTTGGGCATCGATCATGAACAGCTCACCTATAAGTTCCAGGGGCGTCATTTCCGGTTAACTGATGTGCGCGGCTCGGTCGTGAAAAAAGTTCTTGCTTAAAGTACCCAACAAAGAATTAGTAAAAGTAAGGGATTGGACCTGGCGTGGTGCCCCATCCTGCGCAAAGCCCTGCTTAACCCGCCCGCTATGACCTTCGGATATAAGAAGCCTGCTGGATGCGGGTCCAAGCAGTTGTTGGGCTGCTCGCTACATCCAAGCTGCCCTTTGCAAGACCACACGGTATCCATCACCATCTTCAAAGGTCTTCCCCTTTGTATCCCAGTACGGATTAGATGGCTTTTCCGGCTCAAATCCGTGTGCCGCCATCCGCTCGACTGCCAGCCTCCACTCCGCTTCATCAGGGAGGTAGAAGACCAGCAGGTTGTCTGTGGTCGGCGCTTTCCCGACCCTGTGCCCTCGCTGGTGAGTGAACTCCAGGTGGTAGGCGAGGCCAGGGTGTCCGAGCATCACGCCGTCGAACCCATCATGATCTTCGAAAGATCCGATCACCTCAAACCCGAGGCCGTCACGATAGAACTTGATGACCTCTGACAGATTATCAGTGGGCCGGGCGATACGCAGATGTGCTCGGAATAGAGTGTTCATCGGAGAATGGTATCTCTTTTTCTATCTTCCCTCCAGATGGCACAATCGACGAGTAGATGTAATGCCCCTCACCGTCAACCTCTAGTTCCCTATTATCAAGTTAAAGATCCTCCCATACAGCAGATCTGCAGTTGCGGAGAGATTCTTCCGCGTCGAATTGGGACCGCCCGGTTCTTCAATACTTGATCCCAACGGCAAAGAGATTGCCAACCGCTGGGAGCCGGCCAAAGTGATGGGCGCGCCCGCCGTGAGAATTTGGAACGAGGATATTCAGAGGACGGGCACGGGGGTGCGCCGCGTTTTAAAAATCTCAGCAAAATAAAAGTCAATGATCTATAATCAAAAAACTGCAAATGGATCGAATTGAATTTTGGATGGAAGGCAATACCGGCCAGACATTCAATGACCTGAATATTGCCCGAGACAACATACCAGTTTTTCTGAGGCTAGCCTCCGCGGTTAATCGGTTAACCCAACTAGCCTATTTTCGGTTAAGAAATCCAATCCACGTGGGCGGCAGAAATTAAGGGCCGGACCATAAGCTGACACAACAGAATATCTACTTGGAGGTGTAACGTGAAGATGAAAGTTAGATGTGCCGCAACACCGCTATGCTTCAGCCTCTGCGTTCTGCTCTTTATGGGAACAATCCTTCTCTGCTCTTCCTCGACAATGGGACAGACTTTCTACGGCTCGATTGTGGGGGATGTGAGAGATACTTCCGAGGCGGTGGTGCCCGGAACAGTCATGACTCTAACTAACCTGGGCACAAACGAAAAGCGCTCAATGGAAACTTCTGCTGAGGGTTCCTATCAGTTTGTTAGTCTGGTTCCAGGTCGATACCGCCTTGAAGCGGAGAAGAGCGGCTTCAAGCGCCACGTCCGTGAGCCGGTCGTAGTTGAAGTTCAGAGCGCCGTCCGCCTTGATCTCGCCCTAGAGATCGGTGAGCTCAGTGACGTGGTAGAAATATCGTCGCAGACTCCGTTGCTGCAGCCAGACACGACGTCGCTCAGCCAGGTGGTGGACGCACGTAAAGTCCAGGAGATGCCGCTGAACGGGCGCAACGTGCTCAACCTGGTGGCGCTGGTGCCGGGAGTGGTGCCACAGGGACAATCAATGGGAACTCCCACGGGCACCAACATCTTTGCGTGGGGTAACTATCAGATTGGCGGCGGCGCGGCGAACCAGAGCGCTACTTTTATTGATGGCGGTCCGGTGAACGTCTCCTACGTTAACCTGACGGCGCTCATTCCGACGCAGGACGCGGTTCAGGAGTTCCGCGTGCAGACCAACAATCTGAGCGCGGAATTCGGCCGTTTCACGGGCGGCGTGAT
>JACCTF010001004.1 GCA_013812565.1 Pyrinomonadaceae bacterium
GAAGTCCAGCACCTTCACGACGTGGTCGCGCCGGAGCATGATGTTCTCCGGCTTGATGTCGCGGTGGACGACCCCGGCGGCGTGCGCGGCTGTGAGCGCGAAAGCCGTCTGGTGCGCCACGTCGAGCGCGTCGTCGAGTCTCATCTTCGCCTCACACAGCATCTGCCGCAGCGTCACGCCGTCAATGTATTCGGTGGCGATGAAGTGCGTGTCGTTCTCGACACCGATCTCGTAGACGGTGAGGATGTTCGGGTGGTTCAGGGCGGAGGCGGCGCGCGCCTCCTGGATGAAACGGCTCATCCGGTGCGCATCGGCGGCGGCGCCTGCGGGCAGAATCTTGACGGCGACTGTGCGCTCAAGCTGCGCGTCGCGCACCAGATAGACCTCGCCCATCCCGCCCGCGCCGATTTTGGAGACGATGCGGTAATGCGACAGCGTGGTGTTGGACAGGTCGCTATTCATCTTCTTCCAAATTCATTCGGGCAGATTCAGGCGTCTCAACATGCTCTAAATCGGGGGCATTGCACAAATCTTCCGGTCCCGGGTTAACTACATAATTGGCGTTTAGAGCAACCGTACTACTTGATCGCGATCGGATTGATGATCGCCTGAATCCCGCCAGAGATCCGAGCGGGGCCGAGCGTGAACAGGAATTCCCAGGCCCGGTCCTTTACCATTTCTTCGGCATTAACTTTCGGGGTGAAGATGAAAGACCTTGCTGATGATCTTCCACTCCCCGTCGGCCTTGAGCAGTGTGAACATGTCGGTGAATCGGTGACCGGTCCAGTTGTCGAGCTCCAGCCGCGCCGTGGCTATCGTGCCTGCGATGTCGATGCCGGCGAGCCGGCCCTGGAGTTCCGTCGCCGGGCCATTCTGATCGTTCCAGTCAAAGAACTTCTGGATGGGGCCTCCGAACAGGTCGGCTCCGACATAGCCGGAGATCGTCGCGTCGGGGTGGAAGGCGGCCTTTATGTCGGCGCCTCGGCCAAACTTGGCGCCCTCGACATAGCGCTGGATTGTCTCGGCAATCGCATCATACTCACTGACAGTTGTCGCTGACGTGCTCATGGGTTCTCCTCCTTCTGGGGTGTTTCCGAATTTCCTTTGTGCTCAACGAGCGACAGGGCTCAGCCGGACGCTCGTGTTGACCGGGCGCGGGTGTAATATGTGCGACTGAGGGTAACGGACAGACTGATGAGAAACGCGCCGCCTGCGCTCCGGTCGATAAAAGGAAAGACAGCGAAAGAAACAGGATAATAAAGTTCATCGTGACATCTCAAAAATGCGCAGCGGTTTTTCTCGGCGAAAGCCGTCTATTGCTCCGCACCACCCGCGCGCATTCAACTGCGCTACGGCCAAGTTCTCAATAAGCAAACCGCTGACTTGCGCTGGCAACCGAATCCCCGCAGATTGTGGACTCCGCCCTGTTAAATTCTTCGGGCGGAGTCCGCAAAAGCGTGTTGGTTAACTCGTCACCCTTACTTGATGAGCGTACCCTGCGAGGCGACGACCAGCCAGCGCCCGTCGCGCTTGACGTAGACGTCGGTGAAACGAATCCGGCGGTCCATCGGCTGCCCCTTCTCGTCGCGCCCCTTGAGGCGGTACACGCCGGTAACCAGCGCCGTATTGCCCTCAACCCGCACGTCCATGTCCGAGGACACGGCGGACTCGATCACGTCCTTCCGGTTCCTGATCTCCGCGATGTCCTCCGCCTTCGTGGTGAGCTTTCCCGTCAGGCTGCTGACGCCGTAGTAGTCGTCCGCCAAATTCCGCTCGAACCAGGCTGTGTCGCCCCGCTTGTCGGCGTCGCTCCACTCCATCTCCATGTAGAGCAACTGTCCGGCGTCGCCCAGCGGCCCGCCGGCGTCGCTGACCACCTTCCACTCCCCGCCCCGCTTCTCAAGAAAGTGGACGCTGCGCGTGTAGGTGTTCCGCTCTTTGCCATCCACCTTCGCGGTAACGACGTTCCGGTGTGTGATGGTCGCGGTGTTGGGCGTGCAGGTGATGACGTAGTAATCGTGAGAGACACTGTCGGCGTTCTGCGGGTTAGCCCTGCGCCGGTCGGCATCACGGACGGCATTTTCGATGGCCTGTGCCTTTGTCAGTGTACCGGCGGGGCTCATGTTCGTGTAGTCGTCGGCGTAGACGTTTTGCAGGAAGGCTTTATCTCCGCGCTGGCCGCCCTCCCCCCACGCCTTGTCGAAGGCTATCAGCTTCTGCTTGTCTGCTTCGCTGCACTGGCTGAAGGAGAGGGAGGTTGCGGATAGAATCAGTAAAGTGGTTGCTAGAATGCGTTTCATAATTGGACTCCTGCCCGTACTTGGGAGAACACGTGAGGCTCGCGGGCGAGGTACGGGAGACTCGCGCCGCCAAGCA
>JACCTF010001020.1 GCA_013812565.1 Pyrinomonadaceae bacterium
AGCAACCTGGCCCGTGTTTTTGAGAATTGCGTAGAGGGAGCCATCTTCTCCTCCACCAAAGATCATATGGCGATTGGAGGCGAGGGTTCCACGTAGCGGCTTCTGAAGCGCGCTCATCCACAGCGTAACGCCGCTTGCGCGTCCCAAGGCGCGCAAGAGACCGGTGGCACGCTGGGGTAAGGCATCCAGCGGAGCCTTGATCTCGGATGCGACATAGACGGCGCGTTCATCCGTAATGGGCGCGGCCGAAAAATCACCTCCAGTCTCTGTCTGCCAAGTAAACTGACCGTCAACGCGCAAGCTGACAAGCGCACCGCCAGCCAAGGGTAAGTAAATATGATCGTTCTCAACGGCTGGAGTTAGATTTAGAGTGCGGTCGGATGGATACTGCCAACGTACCGTGAGCGGCCGTGTAAGGGTGATTTGATTTTGCGCTTTCGAAAGAGGGAAGGGTAGTACGTCCTGCCACATGAAGAATGCGAGCAGCGAGAAGCCCAAAGTTTTGCAGCGGCTGACATAAAACGTTCGAACAATCATCCGCCGATGATTATCAAAGAGACGGCCCTTAATCACAAACACTCCCCTCAGCGCGCGGCTTATGTTTGGCGGAAGCCGCGCGCCCAAGAGGTGCGCCGCCTCGTTAAATTGTAGCCCATTAGCGGCTCACGTATAATCCAACTAACACGATAGAAGTAACTACGCTCGTAATGCCGGATAGACGCCGAATAAAAGTTGGAGGTTCGCTGATAGTGAGCAAAAAAACAAGTCATGACACCATAGTGATATTAGATTTTGGCTCACAGTATACTCATTTGATCGCCCGGAGGGTGCGCGAGGGAGGCGTCTATAGCGAGATCCTCCCATTCGACGCGTCTGTCGAAACGATCAAAGCTTTGCGGCCCCGTGGTTTGATTTTGTCGGGTGGCCCGGCCTCTGTATACGCGAAAGATGCGCCGCGCCCCGACCCTGACATCTTCCGCGCGATTGATTGTCCCGTACTCGGTATCTGTTACGGTCTGCAGATATTAGCGGTAGCTTATGGCGG
Source organism: Pyrinomonadaceae bacterium (assembly GCA_013812565.1). GTDB lineage: Bacteria > Acidobacteriota > Blastocatellia > Pyrinomonadales > Pyrinomonadaceae > JACCTF01. The sequence goes on from JACCTF010001020.1 coordinate 1,046, forward strand.
CGAGGTTGAACCTTCTTCGAGCCATGAGTACGGGCACGCCAAACTACAGGTGCTTAAGCAAGAAAGCCCCTTGTTCGAGGGGCTTCCGCCGGAGATAGATGTCTGGATGAGCCACGGCGATCATGTCGTGAAAGCCCCGCCGGAGTTTTGCTTAACCGCACGCACCCGGAGTGCGCTTAATGCTTTTGAGAGTTTAAGCAATCGCTTATTTGGAGTGCAGTTCCACCCAGAGGTGGCCCATACTCCTCTAGGTAACAGACTGCTGCAGAACTTCACCCAACGGATCTGCGGAGCGCGAGCCGACTGGTCGCCGTGTGTAATCATCGCTGAGCAGATTGAGCGTATTCGCGCGGAAGTTTTAAATGGTCGGGTGGTATGTGGTTTATCAGGGGGCGTTGACTCAACTGTGGCGGCCACCCTAGTACATCAAGCGATTGGTGAGCGACAAACCTGTATCTTTGTGGATAACGGTCTGTTACGTGAAGGCGAATTCGAGCTATCGACTGAACTCTTCAAGCAACACTTGAAGTTAAACGTGCACCCTGTAGCGGCCCGCGATAAATTCTTAAACGAACTTCAAGGCATTATCGATCCGGAGCAGAAGCGAAAAATAATCGGTCGCGCTTTTATCGAAGTCTTCGAAAATGAGGCGTCCCGCATAGGGGATGTTGAGTATCTGGTGCAGGGCACGCTCTACCCGGACGTTATCGAATCTGTATCTGTGCGTGGCCCATCGGCGGTGATCAAAAGCCATCACAACGTTGGTGGGCTACCCGAGCTTATGCGTCTACGGTTGATTGAACCACTCCGTGAGCTGTTCAAAGATGAAGTACGCTCGATCGGGCGGGAGCTGGGCGTACCCGATGAACTGCTCGGACGCCATCCATTTCCGGGGCCTGGGTTAGCTGTGCGCATCATCGGCGAAGTTACGGAAGATCGTCTACGGCTGCTCCGGGCTGCCGACCGCATTGTCGAGGAAGAACTGCGTGCGGCCGATTTGTATGACCACGTGTGGCAAGCGTTTCCGGTGCTGTTACCCGTGTCAACGGTGGGTGTGATGGGCGACGGTCGAACCTATGAGCGCGTCGTGGCGATTCGCGCTGTGACGAGCGTCGATGGTATGACGGCGGATTGGGCGCGTTTACCGCACGACGTGCTGGGGAGGCTTTCCGCGCGCCTGATTGCTGAGGTGCGCGGCATCAATCGCGTCGTATATGACATCAGTTCTAAACCGCCGAGCACCATCGAATGGGAGTAATTCTTTCTGCCTCTCCTTCTTAAGGTTTCGCCCTCGCGCGAGTTCTCAAGCATTTTGTCCCCTCACGCAAAGGAACTTGCTCTCCCTAAATGGTTTCACCGTCCGTCTGCGCTTCCTCCCAAAATCTTGTGGGCCGTAGCATAATGATACCCGTGATATAGTAGTCGCGTTTGGTCAACAATGCTTTTCACACTTGCCGCATCGGCACACTGGGCGGGGCGACATGCGCGATAAAGAGTTCGTTCATCTACACCTTCATACAGATTATAGCTTGCTTGACGGAGCGACACAGGTCAAACCGCTGGCTCAGCGCGTGGCGACGATGGAGATGCAGGCCTGCGCCATTACAGATCACGGTAATCTCTTCGGCGCGATCTCCTTCTACCATGCGATGAAGTCGCAAAACATCAAGCCAATTATCGGCTGCGAAGTTTATATCACGCGCGGTAGTAGATTTGATCGCGACCGCAATGGCGCAGCACCCGGTGAAAAATTCAACTACCACATGATCCTTCTGGCGAAGGATCTTGAGGGATACCACAATCTTGTGCGTCTCACCTCGAAGGCCTA
>JACCTF010001053.1 GCA_013812565.1 Pyrinomonadaceae bacterium
TCGCATGAGACATGGATCGCTCTACGCACACCGAGCGTTCCGTGATTTCCGCCATAGCATCGCGTAAATTTATTGCCGACCTGAACGCCGCCGCCGCACACAAGGTTGGAATTCTGAATCGTGATCTGACCTTGTTTTAGTCCGGCAACGGACATCAAAATCTTCCAGGTTGAGCCGGGAGGGTAGCGGCCTTGTATGGCGCGATTAGTCAGCGGAGTTAACGGATTGCGGAGCAACTCAAGGGCGGCGCGACGAGCTTCTTTGGAGGTGCCGGTTTGCGAGAGAACGTTCGGATCAAACGTCGGAGAGGACGCCATCGCGAGAATTTCTCCATTATTCGGGTCCATCACAATGATAGCGCCGCGTTTCGACGGCGAATTGCGTAGCTGTTCTTCGGCAGCCAACTGTAGATCAAGGTCAATGGTTGTGATCATGTCTTGACCGGGCTGCGGCGGCACAACTTCGAGTTCGTCTTGAATGTGACCACGACTGTCAACCACCACGCGACGATGGCCGTCCCGACCACGCAAATAGTGATCATAATACGATTCCAACCCGCTCTGCCCGATGATGTCGCCCGGCCCGTAATCCTTCTCTTTGTAATGGGCCTGTTCCAACTGTTTCGGGCTAATCTCGCCGACGTAACCAAGTACGTGCGCTAGACTGCCGTCCGCTGGATAGCGGCGTTGTGGAGCCGTTTCAACGCGAAGCTCGGGAAGCTCTAGTTTGTGCGCTTCGGCCCACACGATATCTGCTGAGGTAGCATTCTCCTTAACGCGAATCGATTCGAAGGCCGGTTGTGATTTCATGACCTCAAACTGTTCGCGCAGAATTTCAAGGTCAACATTCAACCCATCGGCCAGCAGTTCAATCAGCGCACCGAGGTCTTTGCCCTTTATGTCTTCACGCGACAGGATCACGTTGTAAATCGGCCGTGAATCGACGAGCAACAGCCCGTTGCGGTCAAAGATCACGCCGCGCGGCGCGAGGATCGGCAGCAAGCGTATGCGCTGGTTCTCGGCGCGTTCGGCATAGTCGCTGCCATGAACAACTTGAAGAAAGTAGAGCCGCGCACCCAGTACCGCAAGCAAAGTCAGAACAGCGAACTGGATCACGTGCAGGCGCAGACGCAGATTTTGGGAGTCATCATCGAACTTCATAAAGCAGATGTCGGATGTCAGATGTCAGTTTTGCTTCTACCAGCATCTGACATCTAGCATCTCTCCTCCTAATACTTTCTTCGTGCCGGGCTTCTTCGTGTCAGGCTGCGGCGTGCGGCGCGGCGACGAAAAGCGAACTGACGGCTCTGACTGGTGCGGTCACTGAAGAATATGTCGAACACGTAAAAGACGAAAGTGCCAACAACGGTGGTTGCAATTAACTTCCAGGCGACGGTCTCCACAAAGGCGGCTCGTGACATTTGGTTGAGTATAACGTGGAGGATGTAATAAACAGTCGAATCAAACAACACCGCACTTGCTAAGACGAAGATTCTGATCAGATAGTTGTCAAGCGCCACCCGAGTGGCGAGCGCGGCGATCAAATACGCCGTCAAAGTTTTCGAGAAACCGTTCGCACCGAGCAGACCGTTGCTCATGGCATCGGTTGCGATTCCCGTCACGGCTCCGACAAACACCGACTGTACGGCGTTGCGCTTCAAGGCAACGTAAACAACGAGGATTAGCGGCAAGTCAATGTAGACAAGAGAACGCGACAGCGTGGGCAACGACGATTGCAGAACGACGGCCAGCAGAATGCAAACGGCGAGCTTAAGATTCAACGTCTACCAACCCTTAGAAGATTTTCGATTTGCAATCTTCGATTTCTAATCCGAAGTTTTCAAATCGAAAATCGGCAATCACAAATCTAAAATCATTTCTTCCGCTTATCAATGTTCGGCAGCGCTTCGTTCAAGTCGTCGCGTTGCGGCTGATGATACTGCAGCACTGCGACCTCGTTTAGCGACTCTAGTCTGGCGCTCGGCTTAACCTGGATTTCATGCGATGCTGTGGCTCCGCCCGTAGTTACCTTTACTACTTCGCCTACCGCCAAGCCGGGTGGATAAATACGGTCTTGGCCGGTCGTGAAAACGTAATCACCTTGGTTAACCGGCTCCAGGGTTGAGACGTAGCTCATCTCCAGCAGATTGCTTTGGCTGTTGCCTTTTACGGAACCCAGCGCGCCCGACGAGCTGAGTTGACCAACGACCGCCCCGGCCGCTGATCTGTCATCGGTGATCAACATGACCTGTGCCGTCCACGGACCGACCGCCACAACGCGCCCGACGATGCCGTCTCTAGTTACAACCGGCATATCTAACTCGACGCCTGCCCGGCGTCCGCGATTGAGAATAACCGCTTTGAACCACGCGGTTGGATCACGCCCGATGACCCGCGCCGGGATTGTCTCGTAGCGCTTCTCCTCTTTCAGACCGAGTAAACCCTTGAGCCGCTCGTTCTCATCGCGTGCCGCGCGCGCTTCGTGAAGCTCTGTTTGCATCGTCGCGACCTGCTGCTTCAATCCCGTATTCTCGGCAGCGGCCAAGCGAAGGTTTGCGAGATACTCAAAGGTGCCCACGCCCGTACCACTAACGCCCGACAACAGCCGCTGGAATGGCGAGGCGATTGTCTGCGCCCAGACGCGGATCATACGCTGTTTGGTCGCCGCGTCGCGCGCGTCAATCGACATCAAGATGAAGTTGATAATAAGGAGACAACCCAACCATAACGGCGCGCGCTGTCGAAGTTCCTTCTCTGTGCGCATTACCATGCGGAGCGCTTCCTTGTGATTCAGCAGTGACAGGTAAACAGTGACAAGCAAAACGAACCGGATGCGGCCATATCCCACGTTCCGGCAGCGAAGAAAGTTTTGTAGCGCCTGAAATCTTCCAACCAGTATTCATCGCACGCTTAACTCTTTCTCTTGTCACTCGTTACTTTTGAATTATGACGAATTGATAATCGTGTTATCCCACTTAACGCGCTTCAAAAGATTGAAGTCGGACAGCATCTTGCCTGCGCCGAGCACAACCGAAGAAAGCGGATCTTCGGCGACTGAGACTGGCAGTCCCGTCTCAATCGAGAGCCGCCGATCCAAGTTCTTCAAGAGCGCCCCGCCGCCGGTCAGCACAATCCCACGTTCTACGATGTCGGCCGAGAGTTCCGGCGGCGTCCGCTCCAGCGCCACACGCACTGCGTTGACAATCGTTGACACGGAGTCGGCCAGCGCTTCTCTGATCTCATCATCCGTGATCGTGATTGTCTTCGGGATGCCTTCGATGAGGTTGCGGCCACGCACCTCCATCGAGAGCGGTTCATCCAGAGGAAAGGCGCTCCCAAGTTCGATTTTAATGGCCTCAGCGGTGCGTTCGCCGATGAGGAGGTTGTACTTGCGCTTGATGAACTGCGTGATCGCTTCATCCATCTCGTTGCCTGCCACGCGCACCGCCCGCGAGTAGACGATGCCGGAGAGCGAGATGACTGCGATGTCAGTGGTGCCGCCCCCGACGTCGACGATCATGTTGCCGTG
>JACCTF010001074.1 GCA_013812565.1 Pyrinomonadaceae bacterium
TCTGACGGCTTGCCGCCTATCCAATCTCCGCGCTCAACCGTCTGTCCCCCGTAACCCCACTCCGCGACGCCGCGCGCGTCAATGACCTGACCCTTGACGTGAAAACCGCCGATGAGAAAGTTGTAACCCCTGTCCTTCAAATATTGAAAGATCGAGCGCGTGTCCTGCCCCATCAAAATCGCGTGCGACGGATCGTAGTGGATGCGGAATTGGTCGCCGACTCCGGCCTTCTCACAGATTTGATGAAGCGCAATCCACATCCCCGGCGCGTAGGCGATGTTGTTGTGGAAGTTGTCACCGGTGGTCCATCCCGGCATCGGACACTGCTCGACGCGGTAGGTCAGGCCGCGGTCTTTAGCCTCTTTCAGCAACGGGACAAAGCTTTCCCGAAAATCCTCAAGGTTCTGGTCCATGCTGAGCTGCTGATTTCTGCCGACGAAGCCGCAGACAGCATCGACTCCCAAAAGGGCCGCCGCGTCGAAGGTGCGCCGCATGAAGTCGTGCTTCTTTTTCCTGATCGCGGGATCGTGGTGCAGTACGTTGTCGAAGTAACCGACATCCGACAGACCGATGCGATGCTCTGTGAGCGCGGCTTGGACGCGCCGGGCACGTTTCTCGTTGAACGGCTCGCGCAAATCGAGCGTGTTGGCGAGGGGGTCGAGCATCGCTTCCGCCGGGATGTCTGATTCGGTCGGATGGAGCGCGGCGGCAAGTTGGATGTAGTCAGCGCCGAGTTCGCGCGCAAAAGCGACCCAGTCTTCAATCGCTCGATCCGGGTCAGAATCGCGCACTTCGCGCGGGGTCAATTCCTGTAGTGCTGCGGTTAAGATCCCGACTTTCATAAACTTTGGTGCGAATTGTGTATTTGGCATGGCTCCCTCGTTCCGTAAATTGTTGCTGAGTGCTGTAGTGAAATGCAGCGGTCACGTGTGAAAACCACGTCCAGCTAAATTCTTTGTTGATAGCGCGAACTTATAAAACGCGCGCCAAGCTTGAGTCAAGACACCAAAGGCGGAACGATGAACGATGAACGATGAACGATGAGTAAGAAGACCCGTCTTAACTTCATCGTTCATCGTTCATCGTTCATCGTTTCCTGAAGAGACATCAGGTAATAGTTGAGTATGTGTTGCACGATGAGATGGCCGTCCTCGATGCGGCCCATGTGATCGGACGCCACTACTAAACAGCGCTCGGCTTCCGCTTTGAGCTTGCCGCCCGCAAAGCCCGCGAGGCCGATTGTCTGACAGCCTACCTGGTTGGCGTAGCGCACGGCCCGAAGGATGTTCTCCGAATTACCGCTGGCGCTAATGGCTAGGAGTAGGTCGCCTCGTCGGGCATAGTTCTTTAGCTGCTCGACGAAGACATCGTCGTATGAAATATCATTTCCGAGCGCCGTCAACCACGGCGTATTGTCTGTCAAAGACAGAACACGGAACCGCTTATGGCTCTGGAGAGAAGCGCCCTTACCCATGTCAACCGCGAGGTGCGAGGCGGTCGCCGCGCTGCCACCGTTGCCGATCACAAAGATTTGAGCATCCCGCGCGCGCGCGTCGAGCACGGCTTTAATCACATTTTCGATTTCACTCGTTGGCAAGCGAGCGATGGTTTGTTGCAGTTCGCTGATGTAGTTGTTGATAAAGTTAATCATGATGTCATCTTTCCGATCTTTGCTCGTGTCGGCGGTTATTTAGACAGTACTTGTTTGCAAGAGCGACGGCACCGAGCAAAACAGAATCATCTCCGAGTGCGGCCGGAACGCACTTGACGCGATTAGCGTGAAAGGCCATCACGTGCTTCTCGATCTCATGGTTGAGCGGATCAAATAACAACCGCCCGGCTTTTGCAACTCCGCCGCCGATGACGACCATCTCCGGATCAAAAAGGTTGATGAGATTTGCGACCGCAAGACCGAGATAGTCGCAAACCTTATCAACTAAGCTCAACGCTAACTCATCCCCTGCCCTTGCCGCTTCAAAGACAAGCTTTGCCGTAATGTTCTCCGGTTTGCCACCAGCCATTTCGAGCAACACGTTAACGCTTCTTGAGTTTGTCCCTGTCCCCACCGCCAACGCCGCTTGCCTAGCTATCGCAGTGCCGGAACACAAGGCTTCGAGACATCCCCGCTTGCCGCACGAGCATAACGGGCCGTCCGGCACCAGAGTCATGTGGCCGCATTCGCCTGCGAAGCTATGTGAACCGTGGTAGATCTCGCCATCGATGACGATCCCCCCGCCGATGCCTGTGCTAACCGTTAAGTAGACGATGTTACGAGCACCCCGCGCCGCGCCGTAACAGATTTCACCGAGCGCCCCTGTGTTGGCATCATTATCGACAAC
>JACCTF010001079.1 GCA_013812565.1 Pyrinomonadaceae bacterium
GGCCAATCTGCTCCGGAAGCGAATCAGCATAGACGGTCTTCAGTTTATCAAGCTCGCGGTAATCAATGATGAGGCGCGGCAGTTAATACTTCTGAGCCAGATATTCGAGCACTGCGCGACTGGTCGAAACTTGCCCCGTCGAAGTTTTGCGGCCTGAGCTGATGTTCAACTCTTCCAGAACTTCGCCGACCTGCTTGGGCGAAGTGATTTTGAACTCGCGCCCCGCGACCTTGTAAATCTTTTCAGTGAACTTCGCGAGTTCAGCGCCGAGATGGTTCGATAGATCGTTGAGCACCGCCTTATCAACCCGCAGTCCCGCTCGCTCTATGCGGTGAAGCAGCGGCGCGAGCGGCAGTTCCAGCTCCGTATAGATCATCTCCAACCCTTGTTCGAGAATGCGACCACGCAGCACATCGGCGGTTTGCGCCGTCAGGTCAGACGTTTCAGCCGCGCGCCACTCGGCAGCCGTCCAGCCTTCGGGCGGATCAGTCTGCCCTTCGGCGCCGACCGCTTCGCGCGCGAGATCATCCAACTCGTACTTGCTGCGCACAGGATCAAGCAGGTAAGCGGCAAGCATCGTATCGTCGCTCACGCCCTCAAGCTCTATGCCGAGCGGCGTGAGCAGTGCGACGGCGCGCTTGAGATCATGAACTGACTTGGCGAGCAACCCGTTGGAGAGCACATCGCGCAGCATACCGACGGCTTGCTCGCGTCCGCCCTCGAAGTTTTCAAAGTTGATGAAAGCAGCGGAATGCGCCGCGGTTGAGATTGCTAATCCGCCGGGCAATTTGCTGTTTGCAGCGCTGACTTCGTTGTCTTTATTGTCCGGGTTAACCGACGCTGGATCGGCGACGGCAAAGCCGAAGTGGTCCGTATCCCAGAGCTTACGCACGAGCGATTCAAGTTCGGCGTGCGTCTCAATGCGGCGATAGCGCCGTGCGTTGTCCCCCTCGCTTTTGCCGTCAACCTGCATCGCGGCATCAGCAAACTCGCGCGTCAGGGATTGGAACTCCAGTTCGCGAAAGAGGTGATAAGCCGCCGAACGGTCGGGCGGCTGCAAACGAAACTTCTCAAGATCGAATTCGATTGGAACGTCCGTTTTGATCGTCGCCAGTTGACGCGATTGCCGAGTGATCTCTGCATTGTCGCGCAGAGATTCGCGGTAGGTTTTGTGTTTCACTTCTTCCCAATGTTCAAGCGCCCGCTCGATTGAGCCGAACTGCTGAACGATTTGGACTGCGCCTTTCGCACCGATCCCGGGCGCGCCGGGGATGTTGTCCACCGAATCACCCATCAATCCTAACAAGTCAACGATCTGCGCAGGCGGCACGCCGAACTTTGCTGTGACCCACGCTTCATCGCACCATTCGACGGGCGGCACAGGCTCCTTGCGCTTCACGTTCTGCGAGTTCTGGCGCAGACAGATGATCACGGGATCGCGCACCAACTGGCACATATCTTTGTCGTTCGATACGATCACGGCTTGCAGCCCACGCTCAACAGCCTGGACAGCGAGCGTCCCGATCACATCATCAGCCTCAAACCCGGGCGAGTTGATCACGGGTATGCGGAACACTTCGCACACACGCATGATGAGGGGAATCTGTGATTGCAACTCATCCGGCATCTCAGCGCGGTTGGCTTTGTAATCAGCAAACTCGATGTGTCTAAAAGTTGGTATGCCTGATTCAAAGACGGCGGCGATGTAGTGCGGGCGTTCGTCGGCGAGGAGTTTACGCAGCATACTCGTGAAGACGAAGACGGCCTGCGTAACCTGCCCGCGACTGTTTGTCAGCGGCTCCATGCGTCCGCTCATCGGCGCGAAGAAGGCACGAAAGATGTGCGACATCGAGTCGATTAGGAAGATACGCTCGGTCGGCGCTGATGGGCGAGATTCAGTATTTGATTCTTTGCTTGGCATGCTGATTCGATCATATGGAGGCGGTTTGTGAGTGTCAACCGAGAGCTTTTTCAACTGTTGCATATCCGCTGCATCTATCGCGCACGAGTGTCGCCAAAGCGCAACAGCCCTGATGATTTACGGACGTTGAGAAGGCAGAAACAGTCGCGCTTCCTCGGCATGACGCTTGCCCTTGTTTGGTTTTGTTATGCTGAGAGACGCAACCATAGATAGAGAGGTTTCCGTAAGCTTGATCAAACAAACAACACTTGCAACGACGGTTGAGATAAGCGGTTTGGGTTTGCACACAGCCGTCGCGGTCAGCGTGCGCTTGCTTCCGGCTCCGCCCGATGCGGGTTACATTTTCATTCGCACAGACCTCGGTGGCTTCGAGCTTCCAGCCAATGTTGAATATGTCGTCAACTGCAGTTATGCAACGACGTTGATGCGCACCGGCGTGATGCTTTCAACCGTAGAACATTTGCTGGCAGCGTTGCGCGGCATGAACGTGGACAACGTATACATTGAGGTTGACAATTTGGAAGTGCCGATCATGGACGGCTCGGCGGAAGTCTTCGTCGAGATGATCAAGCAGGCTGGCATCGTGGAGCAACCGGCAGACAGGCGCGTGCTGCGTGTACGCGAGCGGATCAGCGTCGAACATGATGGTCGTCGCATTCATATCGAACCATGTGACGACTACAAAATCGATTGCACAATTGACTTTCCACATCCGCTGATCGGCGTGCAGCGATTTGAGTTTAATGCGGCGGATGAAGCGGCGTTTGTGCGTGAGATCGCCGGGGCGCGCACCTTCGGGTTCACGGCTGAGATCGACGCAATGCGGCGCGCCAACTTAATCCGCGGCGGCTCGCTCGACAATGCGATTGTGCTGACGCCCGACGGCATGCTCAACCGCGGGGGACTTCGCTTCCCAACCGAGTTTGTGCGCCACAAAATCCTCGACATCATCGGCGATCTATCCCTCATCGGAATGCCGATCCTCGGCTGCATCAGAGCAGAGCGCAGCGGTCACCTTCTTCACACCATGTTAATGTCAAAACTTCTGCGCAACGACGCGGCGTGGGAGATAGTGGATGCGCCGGTTGAAGCAAACTCCGTACTGGCGTATTGAGGAAAGTAGGAAGGCGGAAGGATGAATAAGAAGCAGATAGATTTCTGACTTCACTTCATCCTTCTCTTTTAGAGTCCACTGCGCACAATGTCATGCAAGCGGATGAGGCCGACGCATCGTCGCTCGTCATCAACCACCGGAAGCACTGCGATCTGCGACGGCCGATCTTCCATTAGTTGAAGAGCAGAATAAGCAAGCAGGTCAGGAGAAGCGACGACGGGGTCGGGCGTCATGATGTGTTGGCTGTGAAGTGTTTCAAGGTCAGCGATCCTGCTTCGCTCGAGGGCGCGCCGCACGTCTCCGTCCGTGATGACGCCAAGCAAGTGTCCCGCTTTGTCTACCACACTTACTGCGCCAAGACCGCCTTTGCTGATCGCCTGAACCACCTCAAGCAGTTGAGCGTCAATTGAAACAATCGGGTTGCGCGCATCGCAGTGCATTAAATCACTGACCTTCAAGGTCAAGCGTCTGCCAAGTCGTCCCGACGGATGGTTTGCCGCGAAACCTTCCGACGTTAATCCTTTCGTTTGCATCAACGTCATCGCCAGCGCATCGCCGATTGCCAAAGCCACTGTGGTGCTTGTCGTCGGCGTCAAGTTAAGCGGGCACGCTTCATGATCCACTGAAGCGTTCAATATAACGTCGGCGCGCCGAGCAAGCGTGGATTCGAGATTTCCGACGATAGCTATGATGGGAACCTGCCGGTGTTTGAGAAAAGGCAGCATCGCAACAACTTCATCGCTTTCGCCGCTGTTGCTTAAAGCGACTACGACATCTCCAGGTGTGATGATCCCGAGGCTCCCGTGCAGTGCGTCGGATGGGTGAAGGTAGACGGCAATCGTCCCCGTGCTGGTCATGGTGGCGGCGATCTTCTGTGCGATGACGCCCGACTTTCCGACGCCAATCAGGACAACCTTTTGCTCGCAGGCGGCGAGCAAGTTAACGGCTCGCTCAACCTCTGTTGGGTTGAGTCTAAGGGCAGCTTGTTGAATCGCCTTGGCTTCCAAGCGAAGAAGATCGGCGACCTGCATTGAGATAGTGGGCTGCATTCGATATTCCTCAAATGATCTAAAGCTGCCAGTCTTGCGCGATCTTATCAAATTTTGATCTTAGCTGTTTGTACTCGCGCCGCTCTCCTTATGTACTAAAGTATGAGAAAGGTGAGAGAGTAGAGGTTCGTGCTCTGCCCTGTCGTTATGTATAATCCCCCGGTTTGTTTCATCAATCCCTTTTCTTCTCCTAAAGACTTTAATCAATAATGCCGCGACGCGAAGACATACGAAAGATTCTTATCATCGGGTCGGGCCCGATTGTGATCGGTCAGGCCTGCGAGTTTGACTACTCGGGCACTCAGGCGTGCAAGGCACTCAGGCAGGAAGGCTACGAGGTAGTGCTCGTCAACTCGAACCCGGCGACGATCATGACTGACCCGGAGATTGCTGACCGAACGTACATCGAACCGCTGACCGTGGAGTCAGTCGCCCAGATCATCAGGCGTGAGCGTCCCTGTGCGTTGCTGCCGACGGTTGGCGGCCAGACAGCGCTCAACTTGGCGGTGGCGCTTGCGGACAGCGGCGTGCTTGGTGAATGCGGCGTCGAGATGATCGGTGCTACACGCGAAGCGGTGAAGATTGCGGAAGATCGACAACTGTTCAAACGGGCGATGGATGAAGCGGGTATTCAGATGCCGCGTGGCGGCTTCGCGCGTTCGTGGAGCGACGCTGAGCGGCTTGTTGCACAAACAGGCTATCCGGCAATTATCCGTCCATCGTTTACGCTCGGCGGGACGGGCAGCGGTATTGCCTTTAACCCGGAGGAGTTTGAAGAGATCGTGCGCGCCGGTCTGGCGGCTTCGCCGATGCACGAAGTGTTGATTGAAGAATCGATTCTCGGCTGGAAAGAGTTTGAACTCGAAGTGATGCGCGATCAAGCGGATAACGTGGTCATCATCTGCTCGATTGAAAACTTCGATCCGATGGGCGTGCATACAGGAGATTCGATCACGGTTGCGCCCGCGCAGACGCTCACTGATGTTGAGTACCAACGTCTGCGCGACATGTCCATTCAAATCATCAGGAAAGTCGGCGTTGAAACCGGGGGATCAAACATTCAGTTCGCCGTCAACCCCAAGAACGGCGAGGTGCGAGTTATTGAAATGAATCCGCGTGTGTCGCGCTCCTCGGCGCTTGCTTCAAAAGCCACCGGATTTCCAATCGCGAAAATCGCCGCGAAGCTCGCGGTCGGCTACACGCTCGACGAAATCCCAAACGACATCACCAAGAAAACTCCCGCATCATTTGAACCGACGATTGATTACGTCGTGGCGAAGATTCCGAAGTGGGCTTTTGAAAAGTTTCGCGAAGCGGAGGATGTGCTGGGCCCGCAAATGAAGTCGGTCGGCGAAGTGATGGCGATTGGGCGCACCTTCAAAGAAGCTTTGTTCAAGGGGCTGCGCTCGCTTGAAGCGACTAAACCGCTGCGTCTCGCCAACGTTCCCGACGATGAGCTGCAACGCAAGCTGGCGCGCCCGAACTCGCAGCGCTTCTCATACATCACTTATGCCTTGCAGCAAGGATGGAGCATCGAAGAGATTCATCGTTTGACGCGCATCGATCCCTGGTTTCTCAATCAGCTTCAAGACGTAATGCGCGTGCAGGATGCGATTGAAGGACGGCGGCTTGAGGATGTGCCCGCTGCCGATCTGCGTGCGGCGAAGGAAGTCGGATTGTCTGATCGTCGCATCTCTTACTTGACCGGAAGCTCGGAAGATGAAGTCAGAGGTCACCGTAAAAGCCTCGGTATTGCTCCGGTCTACAAAAGGGTCGATACGTGCGGCGCTGAGTTTGAATCTTACACGCCGTATCTCTACTCAACATACGAAACCGAAGATGAATCCGAACCGACAGCCAATCGTAAGATCATGATCCTCGGCTCCGGGCCGAATCGCATTGGGCAGGGAATCGAGTTTGACTACTGCTGCTGCCATGCCAGTTTCGCGCTGCGTGATGCGGGCTTTGAAACGATCATGGTCAACTGCAATCCTGAAACGGTCTCAACCGATTACGATACTTCGGATCGTCTCTACTTCGAGCCGCTGACGTTTGAAGATGTAATGAACATCATTGATGTTGAAAAACCAGAAGGTGTGATCGTGCAGTTCGGCGGACAGACGCCGCTTAATCTCGCCGAGCGTCTTCACCAAGCGGGCGCGCCCATCATCGGCACATCGCCTGATTCGATTGACTTGGCAGAAGATCGCAAACGCTTCGGCGCACTGCTCCGCGAACTGGGAATTCCGCAGCCGCCAAACGGCACCGCCATCTCGGGCGAAGAAGCGAAAGCCGTCGCCGCTGAAATAGGTTTTCCCGTACTGGTTCGGCCCAGTTATGTATTAGGTGGTCGCGCGATGGTGATTGTCTATGATGAGCGGAGCCTTGATGAATACATGCGTACAGCCGTCGATGCATCACCCGAAAAGCCTGTGTTGATCGATAAGTTTCTTGAGCGCGCGGCGGAGTTTGATGTTGACGCTGTTGCGGATCGCACGGCCTGCGTCATCGCGGGCATCCAAGAGCATATCGAGGAAGCAGGCATTCATTCGGGCGATTCATCCTGTGTGCTGCCTGCGATGCGCATCGATCCTGAGCATCTTGAGACGATGCGTCACTATACGCGCGTGCTTGCCCGCGCGCTCAACGTATCTGGGTTGATGAACATTCAGTATGCAATTAAGGATGATCGCGTGTATGTGCTGGAGGTAAACCCGCGCGCATCGCGGACGGTGCCGTTTGTCTCGAAAGCGACAGGAGTACCGCTCGCGCGCATTGCCGCACTGGTGATGACCGGGCGACCGCTCGCAGACTTTCATTTGCCGGAGAACTTAACGGTCAACCGCGTCTTCATCAAATCGCCTGTGTTCCCATTTGCTAAATTCCCCGGCGTCGATCCAATTCTTGGACCGGAGATGCATTCGACCGGCGAGGTGATGGGCATCGGCAACACGTTTGGTGAAGCTTACGCGAAGGCGATGATGGGCGTCGGGCTTGAACTGCCCCGTAGCGGCATTGCTTTCATCAGCGTCAATGAGGCCGACAAAGGACAAGCGGCGGTGCTGGCCCGACGGCTCATGCGTCTCGGGTTCGATCTTATGGCAACGCTTGGCACAACAATGCGTTTGCGCGAAGTCGGCTTGTCAGTTGAGAGCGTATTTAAAGTTAACGAGGGACGCCCTAACATCGTCGATCACATCAAGCAGGGTGAAATCGCGCTGATCATCAACACTCCGCTCGGGCGCGCCTCACATTTTGACGAGCAAGCGATTCGACGTGCGGCGCTGCAATATGGCGTGCCGTGTGTCACCACCATGACCGGCGCACAAGCCATCGTCGATGCCATAACAGCCAGCCATAAAGGTCTCGCGCCGGCTATCTCGCTGCAAGAGTTGCACGCAGCCGCTGCTTCAGCGAGTTGAAAGATCGGCCTCGGCTTAATGAACCGCGAAGGAGATTTAAGAGAAGTGGAAGTCAACGATCCAGAGGCAATCAAGCGCATCCTTGATGAATGTCGCACCATCGCTGTGGTTGGCTTATCATCAAACCCGTCGCG
>JACCTF010001082.1 GCA_013812565.1 Pyrinomonadaceae bacterium
CAAGTATCGTAAGCAGACGTCGCAGAACGCTGCATCTCTATATTATGTTCTTCATGACTTTGCCAGAACACAGCATCAGACGCATGATCAGTGAATAGAAAACAGAGCAAGAAGTGATAGAGAAGTAGGAAGATGATGGCGAAGTCCGATGAAGATGATCTCGGGTTGCCGGAGAATCCGACTTACTCGAACTATTCAAACCGCATGTGGAAGGCTCACACGAACACCCGACACGGATTAGTACAATCGCCGGAGAGGTCGCGCGAAAGTGCACACGGCGGCCGACTGCCGCAAGACGAGCCTCCGGCTGCTAAGGATAATCCGCCGCTCGTGGTTGAAGAAGATAGAAGAGATAAGGAAAAAGATTATGACCGCCAGCAGCAAGACAGGAGAGCCTTTTACCGCTAGATTCATCGATTCTGGATCGAAGGTTTCATTAGAGTTGATGAATGCAGCCGACCAACCGCTTAGGTGTGTCGAGATACTCACCGTCTTTCTCAAAGATGAAGAGACTCCGGGCGGCGGCCCTTCGCGAGTTCACATCAGATTTGAGGCGATAAAGAATATCCAACCAAAAGAGAAGGCCGTCCTGTCTCACAAAACTTGGATTGATGGCAAACCTGCAGCCCCCGATCAGGACCAGTTGGAACGTCTCAAAGTGATAGCAGGCGAAGTCAAACCCTACGTACTAGATATTTCATGGGAGGATGCGGGAGGGAAATCCCGCTTCCAGCGGATACCGGTCGGGCACTAATCAGCCAATCATATGTTACATCCGGGACTGGAAAAGAGACTGCATGACGCCAAGCACGCTCTCGGTAGCGCGACAAGCGAGAATATCATTGAGCTTTGCAAACAGTACCTTGCGCTGCTTGCCGAATACCGCGGTGAGCTTCACAAATTTCCCGGTACGTCCAATATCAGCTTATCTCTGGAATCTCCTTTATCACAGGAAACAATTGACAACACTAGGAAAGCAATCCGCGTTGCGATAGAAGATACAACACGAGAACGCAACAGAACGGCGTCGCTCCTTCACTCGTTTACTGCGGTGAGCGGCTATGAAGCAGTAGAGACATTTAATGGGCGGAAATACAAAGGCCATGATGACTGGACGTTGAGCGCGGGCGGGGTCATATTTAGTGACAGCACTGATGGCGAGAGGATGACTATACAAGAAGCCGTTGACACAACAAGCCTGCTTCGACGTGAGGATCACATCGCCACAAACGGGTTTCCTGAAAGTCAGAAATAACATACCAGGGCTTCACGGTTGGTAAACGCAGTCACTTGTGGTGCTTGTCCTTTGTGGATTAGTGAGACGGCGGTGGCTATCGCACGCGGACGGCCACGAGCGCGACGCCGCCGTTGTCACCAATGATTTCTGTTTGAATGAACTGGTACTGGGTTAGTTGATACGTATATCGCACAGGCACGATGACGAGCGCTGTGCCCCCGCCCCGGCGTGCATCCTCCGCCACCTGACCCGCGCCTTCATACCTGACGGGGTTGCCATCCGCGGCATAAGCGATTCGTCCCGCGGCGTAAAACTCTGTACTACGTTCGACGGTGTGCAGGTTGAATACGGGTGTTGATGAATAGCCGCGCGTTGCGGCAAGTTGCAGCAGGTCGCGTAAAGACTCGCGCCGTGCGGCCTTTTCGAAAGCACAATCTGGAATCAATATAGTCACCACAAACACGACGACTACCGTCAGGATCACACACATTCGACTCAGGTGCGCCCAAACAATACTGAACAGGCCAGTTGTTGCGAGTGGAACGGCGATGAAGAGCGCACAAGAGAGATGAATCTCTCCGGTATGTGTCACATAAACGATACACGCGATGGCTAGCATAATAAGAAGCATGCCTGTTGCCCGAATGCTACGCAGATTGTGAACAGCATCATTTTCACCTCGCCTGCCTTTGTTGTGTAGAGCGCGTGCCAATCGTTCGCCTGCGAGCAGCGCGGCGCCTGGTAAGGCAGGCAGGATGTAACCGGGCAGCTTCGATCCCGAGAAGGAGAAGAAGATGATCGGCACGATAAGCCAAGCAAAGGCAAAGACGCGCAGCCTGTTCACTGCCCCTTCGGCGCGCCACTCCCAACGTCGGGCATTGCTGAGAGCCGCCACGACAAACGGTGTCCACGGCAGCGTGAACAACGCAATGATGGGCACGTAAAAGTAGAATGGTTGGGGATGGTTGTATTTGTTCGAAACGTAGCGCGCGAAATGATGCTGCACAAAGAAATCGTGAATGAAGAGCCAGCCGTGTCGCCAGGTTACCGGCCCGTACCACACGGCCGCTACACCAGCGGCAACCGCCCCCCCCCACAGCAAACTCCAACGCAAACGTGTGCTGGGCCACTGAAGCCGTAAAGCAAAGTATCCAGCGACAACCCCTGCCGGAATAACAATGCCGATCAATCCTTTAGCCAGCAGTGACAGTCCCATACAGACGTAGAATCCAAGGAGCAGCCGACTCTTTTTTCGTTCGTTCGTCTCCAATTCGGAAACAAAAAAGCAGGCAAGCGCGCCCGTTATTGTCATTGTCAACGGGATGTCAAAACTTGCGCCCCGCGAAAAGACGATCAATCCGGCGCTTGATGCGAGGGCCAGGCTGCTGGCAAAACCGTACCAGCGTAGATCGGATTCGGCGACACGCTCAACTCGATGTCCAAGCCACCCAACGAAAACCGCCGTAAGCACTCCTGAACACGCCGCTCCAAGTCGCGCCGCCCACTCCGACACGCCAAACAGGTTGTAGCTCGCCGCTATCATCCAATACAGCAGCGCCGGTTTTTCAAACCATGTGCGACCACCGAGCGTCGGCGTCACCCAATCACCGCGCTCCCACATCTCGCGCGCGACTTGCGCATAACGCGGCTCGTCGGGGCCGAGAAGCGGAAGCCGACCCAACCCGTAGAGATAGATGGCGAGGAGGGCGAGAAACAACAGTAGCCAGACACGCTTGGCAAGCGGCGAACGTTGCAAGTATAGTCACCTCGAAGAACAGTGCGCAGTGTGCAGTAGGCGGTAAGAAGCTGGCTAGTAGATACGGAGCTTCCTCTTGCCCGTCTTGCTAAGGCACTCTCAAGATTTTTAACAATCCGTATTCTAAACTGCCCACTGCCTACTGCCAATTATGTTACGTACAGCCGTTATTGGCGTCGGTCACCTGGGCCGACAACATGCACGTATTCACGCCGCGCTTGCCGCCGAAGATCAGGCGCAATTCGTTGCCGTCTGTGATCTGAATGAAAGAACAGCGCGCGCTGTTGCTTCTGAATACCACGCTGCCTCTAACATTCCCTCTAACACTATCATTAACAATAAGAGCGAAACTGAGTGGACTGTTGAGTGGCGCACACTGATCGGTCGTGTCGATGCCGTGAGCCTCGCCGTGCCGACTGAGATGCACGCGGCAATCGCCTGTCCGTTGCTTGAAGCAGGCATCCATGTGCTTGTTGAGAAGCCCATCTCGCGCACGCTCGAAGAAGCAGATCAAATGATTGCGGCAGCCGCACGTGGCAATGCCGTGTTGCAGATCGGCCACCTTGAACGCTTCAATCCGGCGCTCATTGCCTTGCGTCCCTTTGTGCGCAACCCGCTCTACTTTGAGATACACCGGATCGGTCAGTTCACCGCGCGTTCGCTCGACATAGATGTGGTGCTCGACTTGATGATTCACGATCTGGACATTGTGCAATGGCTGGTCGGTGAAAATGTTGAGGTGACGGACGTGCGGGCGGTCGGCATCCCGGTGCTGACGAACCGTGTGGACGCGGCGAACGCGCGATTGGAGTTTGCCTCTGGCGCAGTTGCAAACATCACTGCATCGCGCGTCGGCACGGAGAAGATTCGCAAGATGCGCTTCTTCCAGCCGCACGACTACATCGCAGTCGATTACGCAACACACTATGCATCGATCAGCAATCTCGCGCCGCCCGATGCAGCCTCCGTCAATCTAACACCCGTTGCTTGGCCGGGCGTTCACGTGCGCCGTCTGGAAACAATCGACATAGAGCCGCTGCGTGCCGAGATTGAAGCTTTTCTTAAAGCCGTGCGTTTCGGTAGTTCACCTCCAGTCTCCGCCCACGAAGGACGCCGCGCGCTGGCCCTCGCATTGCGCACGCTCGACCGGATCGCGGAACACTCAGTGGGAACCGGAATAACCTAAATTGCAGATGACGCGGCGGTAAGCTGAGTCGGCGGTCGAAGTGGCGCAAAATGGATTGCTCAGTGTTTCATATAGCTCCGTTCCGTCAGCTTATGTGCTGCTCGCTTCGGGCAGTGAATTAACTACCAGAGGATTGCTATGATTAACTCTTTTGTCAAAGCCGCTAATTCAAAGATACAGAGGTGATTGATGCCGGACATTCTGTGCAGGCGGAGCGAGATCTTGAACGCATTATCGAATTCAGCGACCGGATAAAAGGAACGCCAAAGAACTAGAGAAGCTGAACAAGCAGGCATCTTGAAACTTTCCACCACAACTAGAAGTGAACGACATCGCAAAGAACGCACAGCCCTGCGCATCAATCTCATCGCTGCTTGCGGAACGCATCACCGCCGGTGACTTCCCTTCGGCGGTCTACGTCGTTGCTGAGCGTGGTCGCATGGTGCTGGCAGACGCGCTTGGCTACGCTGTTCAAGGGGCCGTTCAAGGGACGGTTCAAGGAGCCGAGCGTAAAGTTGAGCCAATCGCTGCCACGCTTCACACAATCTATGATCTCGCTTCGCTGACCAAGCCGCTTGTTACTGCGCTGCTCTGCGCTCGCTTGATCGAGCGCGGCGAACTGACGTTGAACACAACGATTGCCCAGCTTCTCAGTGAATTTGATCAACCCGATAAATATGCGGTCAACGTGCGCCATCTTCTTACGCATACCTCTGGGCTTCCGGCATGGCTTCCGCTTTCCATTATCAGCAACGGCGACCACAGGCGCGTGCTGGAAGTGATCGCCGCCCAAGCTCTTGCAGACGAACCTGGCACACGTGTCATCTACAGCGACCTTGGATTTATTACGCTCGGCCAGTTGCTTGAAAGAATCACAATAATGCCGTTCATCGAACTTGCGCATCGTGAAATCTTCGAGCCGCTTGGTCTTATGCGTACGTTCTTCAATCCTGGTAAATCATTAAAACACGAAGTAGCAGCAAGTGAATCTGAAGGCAATGCTTACGAGCGCGGGATGTGCGCCGATGCGGGGCATGCTGATTCATCCGGCAATTGGCGCGAAGGCTTAATCTGGGGCGAGGTTCACGACGGCAACGCTTACTTTCTCGGCGGCGCTTCGGGGCACGCCGGTCTTTTCTCAACAGCGCATGAAACTGTGCGTATCGCTGAACAGTCTATCGCTGAACTCACGAAACTACTTCGTCCAGCGACGTGCGAGTTGTTTCACACCAACATGACTCCCGATCTTAACGAAGCGCGGTCATTCGGATGGCAATTGGCAGCAACCACCGACTCAACCGCTGGCCCAAATCTTCCCTTGGAGAGCTTCGGTCACACGGGCTTTACCGGCACAAGTTGCTGGATCGATGCTGAGCGCCAGCGCATCTTTGTGCTATTGACCAACCGCACGCACACGCACCCGATTCCCTTCGCAAACATTAATAGCGTGCGGCGACATTTTCATACGCTCGCCGTGGCAGCGCTTGACCGCATGAACCCTATCAATGAGCAGACACAGTAGGATTTTTACAGACAACATTTCAGAGATTCTTTGATAATGCGGTTGGAATGTAAAGAATCTTCGCTAAGCTAGGATCGCGGGAAGTTTTGCATGCCGGAAGATTACAGCCAAATCGCCGTGCGTCGTAGTGTTCCCTTCGCTGAAGCATTTCACTTCTGGGTCAAGCTTGGCTTCATCTCGTTTGGCGGCCCGGCCGGACAGATCGCGATTATGCATCGCGAGGTGGTTGAGCGGCGACGCTGGTTGAGCGAACGAAGATTTCTTCATGCCCTCAACTATTGCATGCTGTTGCCCGGCCCGGAAGCGCAGCAACTCGCCATCTACATCGGGTGGTTGATGCATCGCACCTGGGGCGGCATCATCGCCGGAGTTTTCTTTGTTCTTCCTTCTGTCTTCATCTTGCTCGCGCTCTCCTATATCTACGCGGCGTACGGCAACCTTCCAATAATTGCGGGTGTGCTCGCCGGATTCAAACCCGTTGTGGTCGCCATTGTAGTTGAAGCGGTACTAAAGATCGGGCAGCGGGCCATTAAGCGACGCACTCATCTTTTTATTGCCGCTGTCTCTTTCGTCGCAATCTATTTCGTTCGTGTTCCATTTCCTCTGATTGTGCTCGCAGCAGGCATCGCCGGTTTAGCAGTTGAAAATTTTCGGTCGGAGAGTGTCGTCCCCGCGCTGCTTCCTTCATCAAATTTTATTAAGGCAACGATCATTAAGGATGGAGACAACACATGCGCGGCTTCTCCGTTTCTTCCATATGCGGTTGACGACGATATGCCGCTTCCAGCTCATACTTTGTCATCGCACCGCCGTGCTCTGCTAACTCTTGCCGTCGGCGTCGCGCTCTGGGTGCTGCCACTTGCGGCAATCCTTACTTGGCGCGGCTTCAGCAGTTTACACGCGCACGAATATCTTTTCTTTACGCAAGCGGCGCTCGTCACTTTCGGAGGCGCTTACGCTGTTCTGGCTTACGTGATGCAAGCGGCCGTCGAATCTTACGGGTGGTTGACGCACACCCAGGCCGTCGACGGATTGGCGCTCGCCGAGACGACGCCCGGGCCGCTGATTATGGTTCTACAATTCGTCGGCTTCATGGCGGGATGGAATAATCCAGCCGGTATGAATCAAACTTTAAGCGCTGTGACGAGCGCGCTTGTGACGACGTATGCGACCTTCCTGCCGTGCTTCATCTTTATCTTTCTTGGCGCGCCGTACATGGAAGTCTTGCGCGGCAATAAGAGTCTGTCAGCAGCACTCTCCGGGGTGACTGCGGCGGTGGTCGGCGTGATTTTGAATTTAGCCATTGTCTTCGGCGCAGCGGTAATTTGGCCGCGCGGATTGAACGGTGGGGCAGAATGGTTTGCGGCGGTGTTGAGCATTCTTGCTTTTGTTCTGCTTTACCGCTGGAAGCTCGATGTGTTATGGGTTGTGCTCGTCGGCGGCCTTGTTGGATGTGGGCGCGCACTATTTGCAGGATGAAGGATTTACGAAAGGATGAAGGCGGAAGGATGAAAAAGGAGCAGATAGCTTTTCTCTCTCCACTTCATCCTTCCGCCTTCATCCTTCATCCTTTCGTTGTATGATCTTCTCTCGCTCACAAATCATCGGCGCACTCGCGCTGTTTCTCCTGGTCTGGCTGTTGATTATCTTCCGCCTTATCTCCTTGCGCTTGTGATTTCTTCCGCTGAAACAAAGAATCCGATTATCGTCATCGTTGGACCAACGGCATCCGGCAAGAGTCAGTTGGGGATTGAACTGGCGCTTCGCATAAACGGCGAAATCATTAACTGTGATTCGGTGCAAGTCTATCGTGAAGTAGAGATCGCAACGGCGAAAGTTCCGGTTGCTGAGCGGCGCGGCGTGCCACATCATTTGATCGACTTTGTTTCGCCGGAGGTGAATTACACAGCTGTTGAATGGGCGCGTGCGGCAACCGAAAAGATCAACGAGATTGAAGCACGCGGCGCACTCGCCATGCTTGTCGGTGGAACAGGCTTTTACTTACGAGCCTTGCGCGAGCCGTTCTTTGAAAGTCCGCCGACGGATGAAGGATTGCGTCGCCGTCTGGCTGAACTGCGAAAGCAGCGCGGTGCCGAGCATCTCTACAAAGTTTTGCAACGCCTTGATCCCCTATCCGCCGCAAAACTTCATTTACGCGATTGGGCACGTGTGCAGCGCGCTCTAGAAGTGCGACTGCAAACAACTCGCTCGTTCGCTGCGCAGCAAACAAACCGCCTGGCCCCGCCCCCTTTCGCTCGGCGCATACACATCTTCGCGCTTCTTCCTCCGCGTACCGAACTCTATCGCCGTATCAACGAGCGAACCGAACAGCATTTCCAAAATGGATTGGTCGAAGAAGTGCAACGACTGCTTGCGCGCGGTGTGCCCGCTCAGTCAAACGCGCTCGGCGCGCACGCTTACCGCCGCGTCGTCGAACTCTTGCACGGTGAGCGCACGCTGGAGAGCGCCATTGAGCAAACCAAACTCGATATACGCCATTATGCGAAACGCCAGTTGACCTGGTTTCGCCGCGAGCCAGGGGTTGAGTGGGTTGAAGGTTTCGGCGATGACCCAGCGATGACCGAGAAAATCTTCCAGCTCATACTAGACATACAGTAATGAGTGATGAGTTGAAAACAGTCTTTTACTCATCACTCATTACTCATTTTTTATGATCCGTTTGCTTGTCAGCGCTTACCCGGTCATGTAAGCTGACTAGCGCCCTGCGCCTCGTTTCCTTTTTACCTGACCGGAGAGATGTAGTGGATACCAAACCTTCTCCTCAGAATATTCAAGATGCTTTTTTGAACACGGCGCGCCGTGAAAAAGACACGGTGACAATCTACCTGATGAACGGTGCGAAGTTGTCGGGGCGCATCAAGAGCTTTGACAAGTTCTCGGTGCTGCTTGAGTCGGGAGCGCAAGAACAACTTATCTTTAAGCATGCTATCTCGACTATCCTCCATGTGCGGCGTGGAACGGGTGACATGCGCCCTTCGCCAACCCATTCGCCGCCGCACACGGATACGACGATTGATGCGCACGGTTCTTCCGAAACCTAATCCATTCTCCGCCGTTCAATGATCCACGGGGCTGCACACGCGGCGAGCAATCGCTTTATCACCTTTGAAGGTATTGATGGTAGCGGGAAATCTACGCAGCTACGTCTGCTCGCAAACCATCTGATCGAGCGAAAGCTCCCGGTCGTGACAACGCGTGAGCCGGGGGGCACACCGCTCGGCAATCAGTTGCGCCACGTGCTCCTCGATGTGCACGGGGAAGTTGATCCGCTCGCCGAACTTCTGCTGTATGCGGCTGACCGCGCGCAGCACGTGCGGAGCTTGATTCGTCCCCAGTTGCAAGCCGGCCAGATCATACTCTCAGACCGCTATGCTGATGCAACGGTCGCTTACCAGGGAGCGGGTCGCGGTCTTTCTTCAAAATTAATCTCACAAGTAATCGAATTTGCAACGGAAGGACTTCAACCAGGCTTAACGCTTCTCTTTGACCTTGCCGTCACGGACGCGCGCGCTCGCACCACACAACGCATGCGGAGCGAACCTGAACCCGACCGGCTTGACCGAGAAAGCGAAGAGTTCCAAACGCGCGTCCGCGACGAATACTTGAAGATCGCCGCTCTCGAACCGCAGCGCGTGCGCATTATCGATGCCATATGGTCGCCGCAAGAGACGCACGCACGCGTATTAGATATAGTGATACCTTTTCTTGGATTGTAAAAGTTTGCGATTTTAGGTTTGCGGTTGAAAGACAAAACACAAACGTCTTTTAATATCTCAAATCTCAGATTTCAAATCTGAAATCACCATGTTCGAAAGACTCGCGGGAAACCAGCTTGTTAAGGACGCTCTGCGCCGCATGCTCGCGGCCGAGCGCGTGCCCAATGCACTTATCTTTGCGGGCGAAGAAGGCCTCGGCAAAAAACTTTTTGCGCTTGAACTTGCCAAAGCTCTTAACTGCCGGGTCAAGAGCGCGGGGATTGAGGCTTGCGACCATTGCAGTTCTTGTTTGCGAATCGCGCAGCTCAAGCTTCCTGCGTCGAACGATGCGGAAACGCCAAAACAGATTATTTGGAGCGAGCACACGGATGTCGGATTGTTGCGCCCGGCAGGTCGCTTCATCCTTGTTCCACAGATACGCGAACTCGAACGCGAAACCAACTTCCGTCCTTACGAAGGCCAGCGGCGCGTCTTCCTTATTGAAGAAGCTGATCGCTTGAACGAAGCTTCATCCAATGCGTTGTTAAAGACGCTCGAAGAAGCGCCGGCGACGTCGCATCTCATTCTCATCACACGCACACCGGCAAGCCTCCTGCCGACGATCCGCTCCCGCTGTCAAACGATGCGGTTCGCGCCGCTCGCTGCCACCGAGATCGAAGCGTACCTTATCGAGCACAGGAAACGCTCCCAACGAGAAGCGCGCCTCGTGGCGCATCTCGCTTCGGGAAGCCTCGGGCGTGCCCTTGAACTAAATTTGGATGATTACATCAAGCAGCGCGATTGGGTGCTTGGGATTGTTGAAGCGCTAATCGGAAGCGTGGACCGATCACGTTTGCTACGCGCAGCCGAAGAGTTGAGCGACGCGAAGTACAAGGAAGAATACGAGCCGCGCCTTGACGTGCTCGAAACCCTCATCCATGACTTGTGGG
>JACCTF010001084.1 GCA_013812565.1 Pyrinomonadaceae bacterium
CGGATCACTTCGACCTCTTTGTACCCGATACGAGCTAAAGCCTGAAGCGTCTCCAAAGGTTTCTGCGGAAGCACATCGCGGAGTGTATACAGTTGCACACCGATGTTTTTCATTGCTCGTGAACTCTTAGCGAAAGAAGTTTGATTACGGTTCACGATCAGGAATTCAACAGTTGAAAAAGCAGCGAGTTGCAAGAACTTGCGGCGAGCGAAGTTGTTCATTTTTCTTTCCCTTTATCTTTGGCTGTGAATGGTATGCTGAGGTGCTTCGCGCCTATCTTAGCGTATGAGCTCAATCGTTGATACCTGAAATATCTACCGAACCCATTAGTCAATCTTGAACAGAGAGTTAAAATTTAATCATGGAAAAATATGATGTGCTGATTATCGGCGGCGGCCAGGCGGGCATTCCATTGGCTCACGCCTTAGCGAAAACGGGCAAGCAGGTTTGCCTGGTTGAGCGCCGCGAGCTTGGCGGTTCGTGCGTCAATTTCGGCTGCACGCCGACGAAAGCCGTCATCGCATCGGCGCGCGTGGCACACTTGGCACGCCGCGCCGCCGAGTTTGGACTGCGCATCCCCACCATCGAAGTCGACTTCCCGGCGGTGCTCGAACGTGCGCGAACGATCTTGTTGGAATCGCGTCACGGTCTCGAAGCAGACTTTGAAGAGACGAACAACCCCCGGCTGCTGCGCGGTCATGCGCGCTTCGCCGGTCGCGATGATGAAAAACGTTTTCGTGTGCGCGTCGAAAGTGAAACGGTGACAGCAACCGAGGTGGTGCTCAACACCGGCACACGCAGCCTTATCCCGTCCATTGATGGATTGTCGAAGACGGATTTTATTCACGCCGGTAATTGGCTTGAAGAGTCAGAGTTGCCTGCGCACCTGTGCGTCATCGGCGGCAGCTATATCGGCCTTGAGATGGCGCAGTTCTACCAGCGTATGGGCAGCCGCATCACGGTGGTTGAAGGCGCGCCGCACATCGCCGGTCGGGAAGACGAAGATGTGGCGCAGGAGATGCAAAGACTGCTTGAAGCGGAAGGCATCGAGTTTCACTTGAACACTCATGCGAAAAGCGTTAAGCCGAGCGGCGATGGCATCATCTTAACCATCCAGAGCAAAGACTCCGGCAAACCTGCGAGTGAGATAGACGCGTCGCACTTGTTCATCGCCACAGGCCGCCAACCAAACACCGACGACCTCGGCTTAGAAACCGTCGGCGTCAGAGTTTCAGAGAAGGGAATTATCGAGTCAGATGAGGGACTGTGCACAAATGTGCCGGGCGTTTGGGTCGCGGGCGACATACGCGGTGGGCCACAGTTTACACATACCGCTTGGGACGATCACCGTGTGCTGCTCTCGCAATTAATCGGCGACGGCTCGCATACTACGAATAGGATTGTGCCCTATGCGATCTACACTGACCCGGAACTGGGGCGCGTTGGAATGACGGAGCGCGAAGCCCGCGCTGATGGACGTGCGATTAAGGTCGCAAACTATGAAATGAAAAAGAACGGCAAGGCGCGCGAGCTTGGTCAACCCGAAGGTTTTATCAAAGTGATAATTGACGCTGAGACCGAGCGCATACTCGGAGCGGCGGTGTTGGCCTCTGAGGGCGCGGAGATCGTTCACAGCTATATCGGCTTGATGAACGCCGGTGCTCCGTACACCACCTTGCGCAACGCCGTGCATATCCATCCCACACTGGCCGAAGCAGTGCAGAGCGCAGTGAAATTATTTGACTGAGTTGTTATGTGCGCGCTATTACCATCCGCCTAAAGTCCGTACTCCGAACTTCCACACTACTGCTTCGCGGCAAGAACGATTTGATCAATTGTTGCCACCGCAATCGGATGATAGGAGGGGCGAGCCTTGCGGTAAATAGCTTCGGCACGCTTTCGCCCGGCGGGCGTCTTAACGAGTTCATCGTACAGAGGCTTGATCAACTTTCGTCGTCCGATGGATGTCAGGTATTCTTCAAGCCGTGGATAAGCCGGTTCATAACCCTTGCGAACTGCGATTAACAGCCACCGGTGCGCGATTTCAGCGTTGCCTGAGCGTGTGAGTTTGAAGGCTTGATCGAGTTCCCGCAGCTTCGCGGTGTCCGTTCGTTCGGCAACATACTTGAGGAAGTGCAGCCACTCCTGAGTTGTCCACGCTGAAGATTTGATTGCGGCTGCCGGCATCTGACCTTTCAACCACGCATCGGCTTGTTGTTCAACGCGACTGAAAGCATCGGACATTGCTTGCGGCGCGCTGGCCGGAAGCCCCGCTTTGTTGATCCATTCGTCGAGTGAAACCCGCGCCGCTTTATCGGGATACTGGTCTAACAAATTCTTTTTTATATAAGCGATGAAGTCATCTGTCGTGATGCTCTGGAATGCGAAGTGGTCGAAGTAGCCACGCAGGAAGCGGTCGAACTGATCGCGTCCGAATGTTTCTTCCAAGTGTCTCAAGAACAGCGCGCCCTTCTCATAGGGCACCGAAGTAAATCCCGCATCGGGATCGCGACCGCTCAGGTCAACGTGCAGGATTTCGTCGCGCTCATCTAACGTTGCAAGTTCCTCGGCAAGTGTCTGCCGACCGAGCACCGCTTCCATTTCGGCGCGCGCTCTTCCGTACACGGCTTCCTGTATGCGTCCTTCTAGATAGGTGGTAAAACCTTCGTTCAGCCAGAAGTCGCGCCACGTCGCATTGGTGACTAGGTTGCCGGACCACGAGTGCGCGAGTTCGTGAGCGACCAGCGACACCAAACTTTTGTCACCAGCAAGAATGGTGGGCGTCGCAAACGTGAGCCGTGGATTCTCCATGCCGCCGAAGGGAAAGCTCGGCGGCAGCACCAGCAGATCGTAGCGGCCCCAACGGTACGGCCCATACAGCGCTTCGGTGGCCTGAACCATTTTCTCCGTGTCAGCAAACTCTGTGGCCGCACGTTCGACAACGGATGGTTCGGCATAGACGCCGGTTCTCTGGCCGAGCGGTCGGAAGGCAATGTCTCCAACCGCCAGCGCGATCAGATAAGAGGGAACAGCCTGCCGCATTTGGAAGCTGTAATCGCCATCGGTCGGCGTTGCCGGATCGTTTTCCGCGCTCATCACAGCACGCAAATTACGCGGCGTGCGTACCCTGGCGTTATAGGTCACGCGAACTTGCGGCGAGTCTTGCAAAGGTATCCAACTCCGTGCGTGAATCGCTTGTGATTGGGTGAAGAGAAAAGGCTGCCGTCGCCCGGCGGTCTGCGCGGGTTTAAGCCATTGCAAGCCGCTGGCAGCAGGCGAAGTTTGATACTCGATGCGAACGCGCGTCGCGGCGGGTGGCAGTTGCACGGTGAGCGGTGCGCCAAGTATGGTATCGGCCTTGCCGAGGTGGAAAGTTGTTGCAGAGTATTGCCGCCCGTCAGAGGAAGTTTCAACTTTGGTGATCTTCAGGTCGCGTGTGTCGAGTATGAGCGGGTGGTTTCCCGTAAGTGTTCTCTCAAACTCCAGGACGGCAGTGCCTTTGAGAATCTTTTCGTTGAATAGAACTTCCCAATTCAAATCGAGATGCCGAACTCTGATCTGCTCAGGGTTCGAGTAAGAATGAAGGTCTTGGGCTGTCTTGAGTGAATTCATAGAGAATGTTGGAAGCGTAGTTGCTAAAGCGGTCGCAATGTAGATCAAGATAGTAATAGTATGCTTCATCAAACTTTCAATCCTTCGTGTATAACGGATAGAGTGGTGGATGTCTCATGTCATGCAGATCCAACAACCTTGAGTGTATGGTAACAGGCGCTTCACCACAGAAGCCGGAGAGAACCTGGGAGGCTGCACAGAGAAGACCATCCGACTCTCTGCGCCTCTGCCGTTTCTGATCTCTGCGTTGAAACCATCCTGTCTAACCAAACCTTTCGAAGCTGCACCGGGGAGTCAACCAAAGCCACTTGGACATGTTAGCGTTGTCATAGCTCCAAATCCAATGTTTAGGAGAATCGAATGAAGTTCGCTTTTGTTCTATTGTTACTGCTGGCAAGCGGGTCGCTGAGGGCGAACGCCCAAGAGAATCCGCAAGCGTATGTCGGCGCTGAGATCATCCCAGTTTCTGGTCCACCAATCCCGAACGGCGCGATGGTCGTTCACAAGGGAAAGATCATGGTGGTTGGATCGAGAACCTCCGTGCAAGTTCCTGCCAATGCGCAAGTCATCGACACCACCGGCAAAGTCATCATGCCCGGTTTAGTTGACACGCATAGCCACATCGGAGGGGGAGCCGGTGCTGATGCCTCAGCACCGATCCAACCCGAAGTGCGCATTATGGATTCAATCAACGCGCGCGATACCGGTCTGCAACGTGCGCAGGCCGGAGGCATCACCACTGTTAATGTGATGCCCGGCTCCGGCCATCTTTTGAGCGGCCAAACCCTGTATCTAAAACTCCGGGACGGCAAGACGATTGATGACCTCTTTATCAAAGACGCTCAAGGCAACATCGCCGGCGGCATCAAAATGGCTAACGGCACGAACTCGCTGCGGCCCGCCGCGACCGGGCCGTTCCCCGGCACACGAGCCAAATCAGCCGCCCTTGTCCGCGAACAGTTCTTGAAGGCGCAGGACTATCGCGACAAAGTTCGTCGGGCTAAGGGGGACGCGTCGAAGATGCCGCCACGCGATCTCGCGATGGAGGCGCTGGTTGAAGCTCTTGAGGGCAAACGAGTCGTACACTTTCATACGCACCGCCATGACGACATCCTGACGGCCTTGCGACTCGCCAAAGAATTTGGTTTCCGCATCGTGTTGCAGCATGTTTCTGAAGGATGGAAGGTCGCAGAGGAAATAGCCCGGGCAAAAGCTCCGGCGTCAATCATCATGATCGACAGCCCGGGCGGAAAGCTTGAGACCGTGGACGTCTCCTATACAACGGGTAGCGCGCTCGAACAGGCCGGAGCTTTGGTCGGGTTTCACACCGACGACTACATCACCGACTCGCGTTTCTTTCTGCGCTCGGCGGCGCTCGCGGTGCGCG
>JACCTF010001092.1 GCA_013812565.1 Pyrinomonadaceae bacterium
ATCAAACTCGCATAAGACGAATGGTGGTTTAAGACAAATGTCAAAACCTGAGGGTGCACGAGACAAGCCCCGGTTCATAACTGCTTGAGTTCAAGCCAATTTCAAAACTGCTCATTATTGCCGATCAGCGCTCGAACTGTCCACACCGAAAAAGGCTCTCGGTAAACGATTAACTACATTCATAACCCCACGGCTGACCATCTCGCTAATGAAGCGTGTGCCCGCGCGTCGGGTCTTCGATCTTCATACCCAACTCCAATGATCGAAGCACATCGTCCCACACCTGGCCACACCGGGCGGCATCCTCTTCCCAAAAATCGAACGTGATCAAGGGTTGAATGTTCGACCCGCGTCCGAGACAGATACGCGAACGCGCTTGTCTGTGTTCGACTGGGTCGATGAAGACAACTTCCGTCCATGCGATCTCTAAATCGGGCCGCTCGGCGGTGTGCATCTTGCCTTGGAAGGTTATCTCGCGAGTGTCGCCGTCGACGATCTGTTGAACCAGTTGTGACAAAGGCAGTCCGCTCCAATCGATTGGCGGAAGCCGCATGTATGAAAACGCCAGCGTGCAATCGTCATCGGGTGGTTGTCTGTCATGAAACTTGATCGAGTCGCTGTCAGGAATTACCACCCAGTCCTGCGGGATGTCAAAGCGAACAGCGCCCTGGTCGGCCACGAAGATACGGCAGCCGGGCTTGGCCGTCCATGTGTGGTTCTTCTTTAGCTTGAGCGTCTGTTTGTTCCAGTTCGCCATCACTGTTAACCCCTCAACGCGATGTACCCGCGACAATTCGATGTACTCATCCGTGAACGTTGTCCCACAATGATGATCTTCCTGATTAGCAACATAACTTTATGCATTCTCCGGCACAAGTGAACTCTTGCGCTCACTCCGTAATTTTACAAGAGCCGTTATCGCGAGATAGAGCGCGAGCACGACTAATGCGGCTGCCGCGACTCCGTTAATGAGCGCAACGTCAATGCCTTGCGCCGCTTGAAGATTCGCGATGGTCAGTTTGACCAGTGCCCAGAGCGTGATGGTCAAGACAAAGAGCATCGGGTAGAGCGTGAAAGCAATCCGCTGCCGAGCCTGGTACAGCCAGACGGTGATTGATAAAAGCGTCAATGCCGCGAGCAACTGGTTCGATGCGCCGAACAATGTCCAGAACTTTACCCAACTACCTTGCCCGGCATAGGAGATAAAGTAGACGGGAAGCGCAACTGTCAGCAGAGTCCCCGCAAGTGCGCCCGTTCGCCCACGCCAGCCCGTAAGTTCCTGCACGATGTAGCGACCGAGTCGCGTGCATACGTCGAGCGTATCGAAGACGAAAGTCGAGAAGGCCATTGCGCCAAAGGTCACGGCGAAAGCGCGATTCTGCTTGCCGACAATGAGCGTCATAAATTCCCCGATGCCGTTGCCATAGATTGTCCCCGGCGCGAGGCCACGAAGACCATCCTGCGCGGCGATCATCACCGTGACGAGTGCGATCAAGGCGACGAAACCTTCCGCGAGCATTGCGCCGTAGCCGATTGTCTTCATGTCGGATTCGCGATTAACCTGCTTCGATGTTGTGCCCGAACAGACAAGGCCGTGAAAGCCGGAACACGCGCCGCATGCGATGGTGACAAAGAGGAAGGGAAAGAGCTGGCCGGTCATTCCGCCAACGTCCCACGCTTTGAATGCAGGCTGCCTGATTTCGTACCCGCCGAAGAAGATGCCGATGACGCCGACTGCCAGTGCCGAGTAGAGCACAAACCCGCCGAGGTAGCCGCGCGGTTGTAGCAACGCCCAGACCGGCACCATCGATGCAACGCAGCAGTAAGCGAGGATCAGCAGTCCCCATGCAACGTGACTCATTACCAACCAATCTGAAACCAGTGTGCCGAGCCATGCGGCACCGAAGGTTAAAGGCACGAAGATGCAGGTGACGAGCCAGAGCGGAGGGTTCACATATCTTTGAACTAATCCAAGCGTAATCGACAGCAACAAGTACATCACGCTTGCCGCCGCGACTGCTCCGCCCGGATTAAAGCGAACGCCGGTTTGCTGCAACTCCTCGGTGCCCGCGACAAAGGTTCCGGCAGTGATGTCGGCGAAGGCGACGATCACATAGATAAGGCAGATCCAGATGAAGCCCATCATCGCCCACCCGGCGCGACGGCCTAGATGCTCGCGCGTAATCTCGGCAATCGAACAAGCGCCGTGACGCACCGAGGCGGCGAGACTGGAGAAATCATGCACCGCTCCGATCAGCACCA
The DNA here is from genome assembly GCA_013812565.1 of Pyrinomonadaceae bacterium. GTDB lineage: Bacteria > Acidobacteriota > Blastocatellia > Pyrinomonadales > Pyrinomonadaceae > JACCTF01. The sequence goes on from JACCTF010001092.1 coordinate 2,263, forward strand.
CGCCAAAGCCGATCCACAACAGACAGGGAAGCCAGCCGAACGCCTGACTGGCGATGATCGGCCCGGCGATTGGCCCGGCCGCCGCAATCGCCGAGAAATGTTGCGCGAAGAGATAGAAGGAACCGGTTGGAACGAAATCAACTCCGTCGTTTACCGTATTGGCCGGAGTCGTGCGTGCATCATCAATTGCAAACTGGCGCGCCACCCAGCCGCCGTAGAGCCGGTAAGCGGCAACCAGTAGCGTCGCGAATCCGAGGGCTAAAAGGGCGAGACTCAACGGTAGAACCTCCTTATGCGAAATGCCGAATGAGTGAACTATGTATCAGCCGGCGTGTCTTGTTTGCCGAGCTTGCTGTGGCGATAGCCGTAGAGAAAATAGATGATGAGTCCGACGGCAAGCCACAGCGAGAATCGCAACCAGTTAGTTATGCCTAGTTCCGTCATCAAATAGCCACAGCTCATCAGTCCGAGTACGGGAATCAGCGAAAGCTTGCGGCGGAAGCAGAGATATACGATCACGAATGAAGAGATTATATAGACGAATAACGGTATCTTGTGTTTCGCCACTTCCCATGCGCCAAGCGTCGGGTTTGCCTCGTCAGTAAAACTGAGGAAGCTGCGAATGGCGTCCGGGTTAAAGATAAACAGACTGAGCCACACTATCGCGAGCAGCAATGGAGCGATGTATTGCGAATTGATGTACGGCGTTCTGAACTTTCGTTCAATGTCTGGATTGCTTTCGTTTAACAGCAGCACGCCGCCGCACACTAGGACAAAAGCGAAGAGCGTGCCGATGCTTGTCAGATCGGTGACTTCCGTTAAATTCATAAAGAGCGATGGAACGGCGACCACGATGCCCGTGATGATCGTTGAGAACCACGGAGTTTTAAAGCGCGGGTGGATGCTTGAAAAGATTTTCGGCAGCAACCCATCGCGCGACATCGCCATCCAGATGCGCGGCTGGCCCAGTTGAAACACGAGCAGCACGGTTGACATCGCGACGACCGCGCTCACCGCGATGATGCCTGAGATCCACGGGATGTTGGCTCCTTCCGGTCCGAAGACATACGCCAGTGGGTCGCCCACCTGTAGACTCTGATGGTTGACCATGCCGGTCAGCACCAGCGCCACCAGGATATAGAGCACTGTGCAAATGATGAGTGAGTAGAGCATGCCGCGCGGCAAATCGCGCTGCGGGTTGCGGCATTCTTCTGCCGTGGTTGAGATCGCATCGAACCCGATGTAGGCGAAGAATACGGCGGAGACGCCCTTCAACACGCCGGCCGCCCCGTTCGGTGCAAACGGACTCCAGTTCTCTGGATTGACATAAAACGCTCCGAGTACAATCACCATAACGATGACTGCGAGTTTCAGCGCGACCATCACGTTTGAGGCCCGCTTTGACTCCTGAATGCCGACAAAGACCAGGGTGGTGATAAGCACCACAATCGCGAGCGCCGGTAGATCGCACACTAAACGCAGGCCGCCAAACACAGGCGCGCTTGCCCACGCCACATAGCCGCTGTAGACGTTTGAGCCGAGGCCGGACATCGCTTGAATCTGCTCAAGCGTATTTCCTTGAGCGAGGAGTTCGCTCACTTGTGCATAGCCGCGCGAAGCCGTCAGGAAGTCCATTGTCAGGTACGGCGGGACACGTATGCCGTAACCGGCGAGCAGCCCTGTGAAATAGTCGCTCCATGAAATGGCGACGGCGATGTTTCCGATGGCATACTCCATCAGCAAATCCCAGCCGATGATCCAGGCGATGAGTTCACCGAAGGAGGCATAGGCGTATGTGTAAGCGGAACCGGCGACGGGGATCATCGACGCAAACTCGGCGTAGCAGAAAGCTGAGAAGGCGCAGGCGAGCGCCGTGAAGATAAAGAGAAACACCACGGCCGGCCCACCGTTGTAAGCCGCGGTGCCAATCGTCGAGAAGATGCCCGCGCCAATCACGGCGGCAATTCCAAAGGACGTGAGATCGACAACACCGAGAGTTCGGCGGAGATGTCCGGGCGTTGTTTCACCCACGCCGTGGTCACTGAGACCGAGGGCGGCGTCACGTTGAATTAGTGCGATCGATTTCTTGCGGAAGAGATTAGAGAAGCTCATGGATCCTATATCGCTTGCGTATGTTGGTCGAACCGACGGAAACCAAATATAGCCATGTGGAGACGCGCGTGAGCGGGCAGTTTGTCATAGCGGCAAAGCGACGGCAAGCTTCGCCGGCAGTGCGTCTTTCTCGATTGCGGATTGCGGATTTGGGATTGCGGATTAA
>JACCTF010000024.1 GCA_013812565.1 Pyrinomonadaceae bacterium
CTGGGACGCTTCGTCAGACAGACTTTATCCTTCTCGAAGTCAGTGGTGATGCATGAAGCATGTCTGCTGTTGTTCCTTCATCGCTACAACTGCAGTCGAGCGATCACCCCTATATGAGCCACTACCGCAACGCGGAGCGGTGAGACTAGCGAACCGGCGCGAAGCGACGAACGCAGGTGGAGGCAGAAAGCGGCGTGCTGCATTTGACGAAGCGTGCGTAACCCGTTTGCATGCGTTGTCGGGCCTCTACTTTGCGGCATGCCTTTTGTTTAGCTATACTCGGCAAGGTTTTCTCCGCGCATGTACTAAGGTGAGTGGGCAAGCGCATGGGCATGGCGGCCCCTGTTAAAAGTGGACGTTCCTGCGTATTCGGTTTTTCTTACTAAGGAAGTATAGAAAGTGATGTACGAACTCCCGAAGGGTCAAACAACGGATGCTGAGCGCGCCATTCTTCGCAAATTGCGCGTGTGGATTGCCGCACTGGCTGTAGCGTGCTTGATGGCTGGCATTGGGTTCGGAGCGCTGCTCGCCGGGCGACCCGCTGTGGCGCAAAACGAAGTGGCGCAAATTGCACGCACGCCCGAAGCCTTATCCGCCTCATTTGCTGAAATCGCGAAGCGCGTTGAACCTGCCGTAGTTAAAATCGACACCGTCTCAGCACCCGAACCCGCCGACCGCCGTAGCACTGATACGGAAGATCAAGACGAATCAGAGAATCCCTTTTTCGAGATGTTCCGCCGACGCTTTCCACGCCGTTACGCTCCACGCGGCGTCGGCAGTGGATTCATTGTTGATCCGAAGGGCTACATCCTTACCAACTACCATGTTGTTGAGGATGTCAACCGAATCAATGTTCTGCTGGAGTCCGGCGAGCAACTACGGGGTCGCGTCGTTGGCGTAGATGAGGAAACGGATTTAGCCGTCATCAAAGTTGATGCCGCACACGACTTGCCGAGCGTTAAACTGGGCGACTCTGATGGCGTACAAGTAGGCGATTGGGTGTTAGCTATCGGCTCGCCATTTAAGCTCGACCGAACTGTGACGGCCGGTATTATCTCCACCAAAGAGCGGCGCGATACGCCGCGCGCCACACCCTTCCAAAGATTCCTGCAAACCGATGCGGCCATCAACCGTGGAAACTCCGGCGGCCCGCTCGTCAACATGCGTGGTGAAGTCATCGGCATCAACTCACAGATCGCCACCTCAACCGGCGACTATAACGGCATCGGTTTCGCCCTCCCTGCGAAAGAGGCCGCCTTCGTTTACCGTCAGCTTACGACGGTGGGAAAGGTGGAGCGTGGGTTCCTTGGAATACGGCTTGAGTCGGTGAAAGGGGAATTCGCGCGCGTCTATGAGCTTCCGGAAGCCAGAGGCGCGATTGTCAGCGACGTGCCCGATGCACAAAGCCCGGCCGCGAAGGCGGGCATTCAAGTGAACGACATTATTCTCCAGCTTAACAATCAACCGATCATTGACGCGCCGGACTTGATCAATAAAGTTGCGGCGACATCACCCGGTCAGAACGTGCAGTTGGCTTACTTGCGCGACATGGGCGGCAAACTCGAGCGGCGCACGGCGAACGTTGTCCTCGGCGTCCGGGCCTCGCGTAAATCCAGCGCGTCCCCGGGCGGTGAAGATTCAAGGTCTATGCCAAATTCAAAGGATGCGCCGCCGAGTAAAATTGTTCCTTTGACTTTGGGGATTGATAAGCTCAGCGAAATAACCCCCCAACTTGCCGCCGACAAAAACTTGAAGGGGCTGCGCGGTCTGCTCGTCGAAGACGTTGATCCGAGCAGCATGGCCGCCGATGCTAAACTCATTGAGGGCGATGTGATCGTGCGTATCAACCGCATCACCGTCGCGTCTCTCGTCGATTTCAAGCGCGTGGTTGACAAACTCAAAGTCGGCGACCCCGTCGTCTTGAACGTGATGCGCAACGAAGGCAGCGGACTCGTCCAACGCATCGTCCAATTTACCTACCAGTAAAGAAGGGGCCGGTGGTCGGGTTGTCGAGGAGTCGGTTCAATCCGTCTCTACTGACCCCGACCCCCGACCCCTGACCTCGGCCCTCCATTTGTTATGGCACAAACGCAAAAAGCGGTTGGCAGAAACGGCAAGCGGACCAACGGGCGCAGCGCATCGTCACGTCCCTCTGTTAAAACTTACAACAACTACATCGGCGGCGAGTGGGTGCCGAGCGCTGGGGGAGAAATTTTCGAGAACATAAACCCGGCAGACACGCGCGACGTTGTGGGCCGCTTCGCGCTCTCAACCGAAGATGACATCAACCGTGCGGTTGATGCCGCTGCCACAGCAGCCGCTCACTGGCGACGGACGCCTGCCCCACGGCGCGCCGAGATTCTATTTCGCGTCGGCGAAATCTTGATCCGCAACAAGTCTCAGTATGCCGCCGAAATGACGCGCGAGATGGGCAAAGTTCTCAAGGAGACGGGTGGCGATGTTCAGGAAGCGATTGACTGCACATACTTCGCGGCAGGCGAAGGCCGTCGCCTTCACGGCTTCACGACACCGGCTGAGATGCCCGACAAATTTGCGATGTGCGTGCGTCAGCCCGTCGGACTCTGCGGCCTCATCACGCCGTGGAATTTTCCGATGGCGATCCCGTCATGGAAACTCCTACCGGCGCTTATCTGCGGCAACACGGTCGTCATCAAACCAGCCGAAGATACGCCGCTCTCCACGGTTAATTTAGTTGAAGCCTGCGCCGAAGCGGGCGTGCCCGCCGGAGTCGTCAATCTCGTTACGGGCTACGGCGAAGCGGTGGGTGCTCCGCTTGTGAAGCACAAGGACGTGCGGCTCATCTCTTTCACTGGTTCGACTGAAACGGGGCGCACTGTGGCCGCCGGTTGCGCGGAGCGAAACGCGATCCCTGCGTTGGAGATGGGCGGCAAAAACGTTCAGATCGTAATGGATGATGCCGACATTGACTTGGCGATTGAGGGCGCGGTGTGGGGCGCATTCGGCACCACCGGTCAACGCTGCACGGCGACATCGCGCATCGTCGTTCATAAAAAAGTTTATCGGCAGTTCACGAAGAAGTTGATCGAGCGCGCCGAAGGTTTGCGGATTGGAAACGGAGCTGATCCGAAGACAGATGTCGGGCCCGTGATCAACGCCGATGCTGTCCACAAGATCATGGGCTACATCGAAATCGGTGAACGCGAAGACGGTGCGAAGCTGGCTTTAGGCGGCAAGCGTCTGACCAGAGGAGAGCACGCCAGAGGGTTTTTCATCGAGCCGACTGTGTTCACGGATGTCGCGCCGGAAATGCGCATCGCACAGGAAGAGATTTTTGGGCCGGTGACCGCGGTAATTCCAGCCGACTCGCTGGATCAGGCGGTGGAGATCGCCAACGGAGTTCGCTACGGCCTCTCGGCCGCCATCTACACACGCGATGTCAACCGCGCCTTCCACGCGATGAACGAGATGTACACGGGCATCTTCTATATCAACTCAGCAACCATCGGCGCAGAGGTTCATCTTCCATTCGGCGGCACGAAAGCTACGGGGAACGGCCATCGCGAAGCGGGCACTCAGGTCTTGGACATCTTCACCGAGTGGAAGTCCGTCTACATTGACTACAGCGGCCGACTTCAGCGCGCGCAGATAGACCAGGCAGAACCACAGTAGAGCAGATGTCAGAATCGTTGTGCAGGGTGCGGAAGAAAATGGTTCATCCAATCTATCGTGTCCAGTCGTTCCAAATCGTTGCTCCTTATACTTTGAGCGTTCAATTTGATGACAATACCGAACAAACAATTAACTTTGAGCCGATCCTTGCCGGGGAACTTTACAGGCCGTTACGTGATCTGTCCTTATTTGATCAGGTAAGCGTTGACCGCGAAGTTCATACGCTGGTCTGGCCCAATGGAGCGGATTTTGACCCGGCAACATTGCATGATTGGAATGATCATGTTCAAGCGTTAACGGCACGTGCGCAGCAATGGGAACTCACGGCAGCTTAAAAACCACCACAGTTCCAGGGAAAATTCAGGAGAGTTTACGTGATCGTTGGATTACCGAAAGAGATTAAAGATAACGAATACAGAGTGGGTCTTGTGCCCGCCGGAGTGCGTGCTCTGACTGATGCCGGACATTACGTCATTGTTGAGCGCGCTGCCGGGGAAGGTTCAGGCTTTGGCGATAATCTTTATCAACGCGCCGGAGCCGAGATTCTCGATTCGCCGGACGACATCTGGCGACAGGCCGAGATGATCGTGAAGGTGAAAGAGCCTGTGCCGCCTGAATACGAGCGGATG
>JACCTF010000038.1 GCA_013812565.1 Pyrinomonadaceae bacterium
TTGAGTGGATCGGGTGGGTGGCGACGGGAATGTTCGCCGTCTCCTACCTATGTAAGCAACCCGTTCAACTGCGCCTCGTGCAGGCGCTGGCCGCCGTGTTATGGATCGGCTACGGAATGATTATCAGCGCTGCTCCCGTAATAGTTGCCAACTCGGTGGTCGCTGTGATGGCGACATACTCCGCTTGGCGAGAGCATACCGGCGGACTCAGTCCTTCACCGGATGCTCATTCTTAAGCTATCTCTGCAGACTATTTAATCTGTAGATCAAACGGCATCAGCGCCATCACCTCGCCGCGCTTCATGCGGTCAAAGATCGCCGCGTAACGAAGCGTGCGGCGTACGTCTTCGGGCAGTGCGTTGAAGGCAGCTTGTTGTTGCCATTTAATTTTAAGCTCAGCGAGACTCGTATCTTCATCGCTGCTGCCGAACACTTGTTCAAGAAGCGTGCGCGGAGCCGGAAAGATCACGCGGCGAACTCCTTTGTCGGCCGAAATGTTCGCGAGTTGCTTTGCCACATCGACCGCCCGATCTAATCCGCCAAACTCATCAACCAGACCGCGCTCCTTCGCTTGCACGCCGGACCAGACGCGCCCCTGCGCAATGGAGTGGATGTACTCGACATCGCGCCCGCGCCCCGCTGCGACCTTCGGTAGAAAATCGTCGTAATAGATGCGGCGAATCGTTTCTTCATATTTTGCCCGCTCAGTGGGCGTAAACGGTTCGGTCTCGCGTAACATTCCGGCATTCTTTCCGCGCAGCACATACTGGTTGTTGACGCCAATCCAATCATAGAAACCTTTCAGCACGGGCTTGCCGCCGAACACACCGATGGAGCCGGTAATGGTCGAGGGTTGCGCGAGAATACGATTGGCATTGGTCGCGATGTAGTAACCGCCTGATGCGGCGACATCACTCATTGAAACAACGACGGGCTTCCTCTGTTTGGCGGCTTCAACCGCACCCCAGATGACGTCGGAGGCGAGCGCCGAACCGCCCGGACTATCCACTCTCAGCACAATGGCGCGAATTGCTTTGTCGTTGCGCGCATCGTTGATCGCTTTGACCACGGTGTCAGAGCCAACTGTCTGATCCCCAAAAGGACCTCCGCCGCCTGATGAGCCTGAGAGGATGTTGCCGGAAGCATAGATGATGGCGATGCGTTCACCTTTATTAAGACCGAGCGACTCCGGCGACACGCCGCGATACTCAGCCGCCCGCACTCTCTTCAACTTGTCATCGTCTTTGTAACCGAGCCGCTGCTTCAGTTCATCTTCCACTTCATTGCGATACTTGGTCGCATCAATCAACCCGGCTTCCTGTGCTTGTCTGGCGCTGAGCGGAGCGTTGTCAACGAGTGTGCGCACGTCTTCGGAAGAGCGTTTGCGCGCCGTGGCAATCGTGTCGATGAAGCGATTGAAGCGATCATCAAGCAAGGCGTTGATGACTTCGCGCTGCGCTTCGGACATCTCCTTGCGTGTGAATTGGTCAGGAGCGTTTTTGTATTTACCGATCTGGTAAACATCCAGGTAGATACCGAGTTTGTCGAGCGCGCCGCGATAGAACGTCGCTTCGGCGGCGAAACCGTTGATCGTCAATTCACCCGCCGGTGCGACGTAGATACGGTCACACGCCGTGGCAATGTAATACTCCCTGTTTCCACCAACCTCCATGAAGGCATAGACGGGTTTGTTCGAGGTACGGAAGTCGGCAATCGCTTCGCGCAGTTCATCAGCCTTGGCCCACCCGGCGGCGGTCGAGTTGATGTCGAGTAGAACGGCGCTGATGCGTTTATCGATCTTGGCTTTGCGAAACTGTGTGAGAAGGCTTGTCAGCGACTGGTCATCATTGCCAAACAGACGATTAGCAAGTGGATCTTCAGGAACGTAGTCCGGCAGCGCACCACTAAGTTGCAATACGAGGACGCTGTTATTGGCAACGCTTGGCTCGTTGTTGCGCAGTGCGTAGAAGAGCAGTGCAAGCCCGATAACAGAAACAAGCAAAAGCGTGAGCACAATGCCTGAGATAATAAGAATGGTTTTGCGTGTACGTGACATTGTCATAGTGTTTAATGCGAACGAAAAAATTTAGAAGATTTCCCTCATGCTACCGCGCATAGCATGCTCGTCTACTAACGTGTGGTTACGAATTGGAAGGGGAAAAGGTTTTGTAAAGAACAATAGACAGTAAACATTAGACAGATGATTATCAAATCTGTTGTTCATTGCTTTCGGCCTTCTACATTCTGCTTCTTTCGATCCAACCGCCGCCGACAACTTCATCGCCCCGGTAAAACACTGTCGCCTGACCGGGTGCCACAGCGCGTTGGGCCTCGTCGAACACAACACGTACGCGCTTTTCATCGAGCGGCTCAATGGTTGCGAGCGCAGGCGTGTGACGATAACGCACACGCACTTCCGCGCGCACCGGAGTCGCAGGATCATCGAAGGCAACCCAGTTGACGCCCGCCGCAGTGAACTCAAGGCTTTCAAGATCTTCTTCATTACCGACGACAACGCGGCTCTGCGCGGCATTGACCGAGAGGACATAAAGCGGCCGTGAATGGGCAACCCGGATGCCGCGCCGCTGTCCAACGGTGTAACGATGAATGCCGTCATGCGTGCCTAAGACTTCGCCGCGCGTGTTCACGATCTCGCCTTTATCCGGCAACTGATCCGAGTTGCCCTCAGCATCGAGGTAGCGGTCGATAAAGCCCGCATAGTTACCGTCCGGCACAAAGCAGATCTCCTGCGACTCGGCCTTCTCGGCAACCGCGAGACTGTGACGTCGAGCAACTTCGCGCACCTCGTTTTTCGACATCTCGCCAAGCGGAAACAGCGAACGCGCGAGCTGTGCTTGCGTCAGTTCCCACAAAAAATATGTTTGATCTTTCCGCAGGTCGAGTCCGCACAGCAGCCTGTAGCGTCCGGCTTCTTCATCAAAGCGGACGCGCGCGTAATGCCCTGTTGCCACCTTCTCACAACCGAGGCTTTGTGCTAAACGATCAAGCGATGCAAACTTCAAACGGCTGTTGCACGACACACACGGAATCGGCGTTTCGCCATTCAAGTAGCTGTTGACAAACGGCTCGACAACGTCGCGCTCGAAGTCGCGTTCAAGGTTGAGCACATAGAAAGGAAACCCTAAATCCTCAGCGACTCGTCGGGCATCATAAATGTCATCAAGCGAACAGCACCGAGAAGGCATCGGCTCGCCATCCGCATCCACACTCAACCCTCGGCGCTGATTCCACAACTGCATCGCGAAGCCGACAAGCTCATGCCCGGTTTCTTTCAAAATAGCGGCAGCGGTTGAAGAATCCACCCCGCCGCTCATTGCTACTGCGATCTTCATAAATCTCCAAGAAGTAACAAGTGACAAGTAAACAGTGACACGCAAAACGGGTTCTATCTTGTCACTTGTGACTGTTTACTTGTCACCAGACATTTGTTTGCCGCTCGTTTACAGCGGGTGTTAAGATGCCCTCTATATTGACTAAAGCTGCCCCGCGGACAACACATTAAAGATACCTGAAACAAAACGAAACGTCAGCCTATGAAGCAGTCCGGTGTCGAAGAAAGTCTAATGTCCAAAGTCTGTAGTGGACATATGATTCTGATATTGGCTTATCTTAAACTTTGGATTTAGGACTAATGGAAAGAGCTATCGAAGAGTATACAGTTACCAAAGAGCCTTATTACCTTGCGGTGGCACGCGAGATTGAACTGTTCGAGGCAGCATATACGATTCGTCTCCCGGTGATGCTGAAGGGGCCGACCGGCTGTGGCAAGACGCGCTTTGTTGAACATATGGCATGGCGTTTGGGGCGTCCGTTGATCACCGTCGCCTGCCACGAAGATTTGTCATCGACTGATCTAGTCGGACGCTTCCTCCTTGAAGGCGAAGAAACAATTTGGCACGACGGGCCGCTCACGGCGGCAGTGCGAAGCGGAGCGATCTGTTACCTCGACGAAGTCGTCGAAGCGCGTAAAGACACGGTTGTCATTATTCACCCACTGACCGACGACCGCAGGCGTCTGCCGATTGAGAAGCGCGGCACGGTCCTCGATGCGCCGCCCGACTTTATGCTAGTCGTCTCCTATAACCCCGGCTATCAATCAATCCTAAAAGACTTGAAACAATCGACGCGTCAGCGCTTTGTCGCGCTTGAGTTTGACTATCCACCGCCGGAGCTTGAAGCCGAAATCGTTATGAGCGAAGGCGGCGTTGATGCGCAAACGGCGCGCGATCTTGTTCTGATCGGACAGAAAGTTAGGAATCTGCGCGGCCACGGCCTCGAAGAAGGAGTCTCAACGCGCCTCTTGATCTACTCTGCGCAACTCATCGCGCGCGGCATCCCGCCCGTGATGGCCGCCGACGTTGCCCTCTGTTCACCAATCACTGACGACCGCGAACTTCAGCGCAGCATTCGCGAGATCGTCACCACCGTAATTTAAGACGCATCAAACGACCCGCGGGCATCATCGATGCCTCTAGAGTTTCCTTTGTCTTCTCAATTGCCTCTCAAGAACCATGAACAAGCCGGATCACAAACATAAAGTTGACAGCAAAGTCAAAGCGAGCGGACCCGGCCCGGCACAGCCCCCTGAAAAAGCTTTGCGTGAACGACTGCGTTCAATCGGAGATGCGGCGGAGCGGCGCACGTTGGCCGGCCTTATGCGCGAACTAAGCCGTCTTCCGGCGGATCGTGCGCGTGTGGCGCTTGAGATGAGCGCTACCTTAGCGAGTCTGAACCTGCGCGTAGGACTGGAGTTTTTGCGCGCCGCGACGCAGGCGGCACGAATCTTCGAGACAGACGAACTGCGCCAGTGGAGCGAGATGGGCCGCCGCTTGGCGATGGCCGATGTGGAAACAGGGGCGCATTTCTTCGCAAGCGGCGTGCAAGAATTAGCCGAGGTGCCACGCGAAGCGCGTCTGCTCCTCTTCGATGTATGCGCACGACAGATGGCGCTTTCGACTTCGATTGCCGTTGAGACTTTTCAGCGCGCGCCCGCTTTAGCAAATGTTGTCGGGGACGCCCATCTTCTTCGTTCAATCTTTGAAGTCGCTCTCGCAATCGCGCGTCGCTCCGCAAAACATAGCGCTGACTTTCTTGCACAAACTCCCGCCACCGTCTCACGCTTGCAAGATTTCGGTGCAGTGCAAACAGAAGTGTCCGAAGCCGCAGTGCAACTGGCTGCGGCTTTCGCCGTTCGTGCCGGTGGCGTTGCCGCCGACATGTGGGAGGCATCGCCAAACTCTCTGCGTGCTTTAAGCCACGAAGCAGCGCTTGAGTTGTTCCGGCAGACGGAGAAGTTTTTGGAGCGCGGCGGCGCGGCGGCGCTCAGCATCTTCACCGTTGGGGGCGAGGTGCTGCGCCTTGTGCCGGAAGCATTTAAAGATTGGATTCACCTGCTTGAACAGGTTGCCCAACACAGCAACACCAATCTGATTTCGCTTGCGCGCACCAGCCCTTTTGTCTTTCAAGCGCTCGCCGGTAATTATCACCACAACCGTGCGGCGGAACTCGCCGCGCGCATCACCCGGATGGCCTGCGAAGTGGCGCGGGTGGACCAGGAAGCGGCCATCGCTTGCTTTCGTTCAGGGCCAGCGGCTTTGCGCATCGCTTCGATCGAACAGTTTGAGCAGTGGGCGCGCCGTGGGCTAACGCTCTCAAAGGGTGATGCGCGAGTGCGGCGTAGCTACTACGCGCTTGAAACCAGGCAGAGCAATGACGCGTTGCGAAGCGGTGAAGGAACCGGACTCGCGCTTGAAACAATCACTGGAACGCTGCGCTTCTACGTTGAAGCCTTGACGGGACGCACAGTCGAGATTGCGCCGCTGACCGCTGTGCCGACAGAGACGCGCATCAACGACGGGCGAACAATTCATCTTCCCTCAGTTGTCGGAGAGTTTACTGACGAAGCGCTCAACTTCCGCCTTTACAAAGTTCTTGCCGCACACGCCGCCGGGCAAATCGAATTCGGCACGCACGAGCAGGACACCTCTGATTTACGTGCAGCGTACCAACAACTAAATGAACTATATGCACTGGAGAACGTTGACGCCCTGGATGCTTTTGCCTTGAACGGTTACATCAATACGATGGCCGAGGGCGAGCGCGCGCTGGCTCCCGAAGAGGAAGCACGCCTCGCAGCGAAGAGGCGCCGGAGGCTTCCGCCCGACTCGGATTACCGTCAAGTCCTCGCGCTCTTTCCCCGCGTCGATTTGGCGACGCGCATCTTCGGTACGCTTGAGAACGGTCGCATTGATCGCCGCCTACGTCATGCTTATCGCGGCCTCCAACGTGATCTCGATCTGGTGCGCGAACATGTGCGGCAAAATCGTCCGCGCATCGCTGAGCTTCCCGTCACGATTGTGCCTTTCGAACTGCTTTTTCAGATTACGCTCTGCGGCGGTGCGAAGGATGACGCGCGAAGTTTCTATGGTCAAACTGTTTCTGAACTCGAAGGCATAGTTGCCGATTACCTCACCGACCCAGCGGCGACGGTGGCTGACACTTTAATGGCGACAAGCCGCATCTACTCGCTCTTTCAGTCAACTTCACCCGATCAATCGCAACAACAAGAAACGGTTGAACAAAAGTCAATTTCAGGCGAGAACCAAACAGATTCGGCCAGCGATGTCGAAGCCTCGCAGAGCGAATCTCTTTCCTCTCCGCAACAGCCACTACACGATGCACGCGAACTCTTCAATGCCTGGGCCGGTGTTGATGATATAGAAAGCGAATCGGACGAACTGGATTTGGACAAAGCGGAACGCTGGACGCAAGTAGAAGTTCCTGAACAACGGTTACAGCCGGGCGAGACGGCTTTTAGTTACGATGAATGGGACAGGGAGCTAAATGATAGCCGCATCGATTGGTGTCGCGTTATCGAAAAGCGTGTGCGCCGCGGCGACCGCTCGTTTGTTGAACTCACACGCACGCGTTATCGTGGTGTCATATCTTCCATTCGCCATCAGTTTCAAATGATGAAGCCTGAAAGTCTGCGTCGTGTGGCAAACGAACTGGACGGCGATGATTATGATTTGAATGCTCTCGTTGACTACATCACAGATCGTCGCGCCGATGGTCAACAATCCGAGCGCATCTACACAAAACGTTTGCGGCGCGAGCGTGATACAACCGTCGCTTTTTTGCTCGATCAATCTTCGTCAACCGCGCGGACCATCGGTCGCCATCCGTTGCAGCCATATACGCATCCGGGCCGCCGCATCATCGAGATTGAAAAGGAAGGACTCGTCTTGATGAGCGAGGCTTTGGAAGCCGTCGGCGACCGTTATGCGATCTACGGCTTTACTTCCGAAGGGCGACGCAACGTCAAGTTCTATGTGGTCAAAGATTTTGATGAGCGCTATAGCGAAGAGATTGAACGGCGCATCGGCGGTATAACTTATCAACACAACACGCGGCTTGGCGCAGCGGTTCGACACACCACCAGGCGCTTAATGCAGCAAGAAGCTCGCACACGCCTGCTGATTGTTCTATCCGATGGGCGACCCTATGATCACGACTACGGCGATGCACGTTATGCCCGCGAAGACACGCGCGAGGCTTTGCGCGAAGCGAGGCGGCATGGTGTTTCACGGTTCTGTTTCACGTTTGTCCGCGACTCGGA
>JACCTF010000047.1 GCA_013812565.1 Pyrinomonadaceae bacterium
TGCCAATAAAATAAGGGCTGGTGCGCACCGTCGCCCAATCACTCAAGAATTTCACGACCTGACTGTCACCCATGTCGTGATACTCGCTTGATCTAAGATTTTGTCACCTATGTCGTGATACTCGACATCTATTAAGTAAGAATGAGTCCGAACAAAACCGATAAAGAGCTAGCTTTTCTGCACGATCTGTATGTTGAGCCGGATTGGAGCGAGCGGTTCGCGGCGCTTGCGGATGAGCATCTTGAGCCGTTGAAGAAAGGGCGGATCTTGTATGTCGTAACTGGTACGGGCGGTCATGCGTTGGCGATGCTTGAGCGTGCCGGGAAAGATACGACGCTCGTTGGCATAGACGAAAGCGAAGAACGTTTGGTGTTGGCGCGAGCAAAAGCGGCGGCGCTGGGGATCAGCGGAAGAACCGAGTTTCATCAAGCGCAATTGGAAGAATTTGACTTTGATGATGCCCGGTTTGATTTAGTCCTCGGCGATGCTTCGTTGATCGCGCCAGAGCGTCTGCCGGAGATGTGTGCCGAGATGGTTCGCGTTGCGGTTCCGGGCGGCGGGGTGGCCCTGAGCGTTGCGACCTGGTCGAGTTTCGGCGAGTTCTTCTCGATCTACTGGGAAACTTTGTTGAGCGCTGAACTCGCTGACTATGCGCCCATGGTCGAAAGACTAATCGCCGAACTACCTACGCCTTCAGACGTAGAGACATTGTTTGCACGCGAAGGAATCAGTGAGTTGCAGTCATGGACGAGCAGGGAAGAATTTATCTACGCTTCAGGCGAAGCGTTTGTGGATTCGCCATTGATCACAAGCTTTCTGCTCCAAAGTTGGCTTGAGCCACTCCCTGATGAAGCGGCGCGACAGCGTGTGCGACAACAGGTTATGCGCATCCTCGATGACGAGCGAAATGGATCAGACTTTGTGCTATCAGTTAAAGCGACGTTGGTCGTCGGGCGTAAACCAGAAGGGTAGATAGAAAATGATAAGCAGCAAGCCGTTACGTGAACTCGTCGTTTACGCAACGGCTTGCTGCTTGCTTAGCGGCGGGAACTTTCGTTAGCGCGGCCTGTTAATTGTGAACTTATCAGAGGCGAGTTCATCTTCTCTGAGGCTTTGCGCTTCAGCAGCCCGCAAACTTTCGCGGCGCGGCGCTTCGTTTAGCTCTTTATCTTCCTCGCCTTCAGCTACTCCCTTCTTAAACTCGCGAATGCTCTTGCCCATGCCTTTAGCCAATTGCGGTAAGCGCGTGCTTCCAAAGAGCAGCAGCAAAATAACGAGAATAACAACGAGTTCCGTTACACCTAAACCTGCCATATTAAAATTCCTCCGTTAATAGACTTGTCTTGACGTTGATGAAGATTTGTATGTCAATCCCCAATATCTGATTCGTAGAAGAGATACTTGCGCCACGTTTCATCCGCTCTTCCCAAGTAGCGCATGATCTGCCGGTTGACGTGCAGCGAGAAACCGCGCGGATGACGAATTAGATGCATTCCGGACTCTTCCGGCGTGCGGTTGCCTTTACGATGATTGCAGCGCTTGCAGCATGCTACCAGATTGTCCCAAGTGGATTCGCCGCCGCGCGACCGAGGCAACACATGGTCAAGCGTTAACTCTGATGGTGGCAAGTGCTTACCGCAATACTGGCACGTCGAATGATCGCGTAGCAGTATGTTCTTCCTCGATAGCGACCGATTCTTGAATGGGATATGAATGTACTCAGTTAAGCGAATTACAGAAGGAGCGCGCATCGACACGCGTGCCGAGTGCAACGTGCGACCATT
This sequence comes from Pyrinomonadaceae bacterium, assembly GCA_013812565.1. GTDB lineage: Bacteria > Acidobacteriota > Blastocatellia > Pyrinomonadales > Pyrinomonadaceae > JACCTF01. The sequence continues at coordinate 1,785 of JACCTF010000047.1, forward strand.
ATGTTCTTCGACACGTGCCACTCCTTTGAAGATCATTACAACGGCGCGCCTTTCGCTGCACACGTTGATCGGTTCATACGATGCATTAAGGACCAGAACTCGTCCGTTCATATCGCTTCTGATGTTACGCGAGCGTAAGAGCGCGTGTCAAAACCACACTCCACTGTCGCCGCCCCAGCTTACCATGACTTCTGCTTTCCCTGTGTGATCCACTGCTGCTCATGCTATAGCTTTCAAGAGAGTGAGAGTTTAGAGTATCGCCTTCAGGCGGGCTGTGCTGAGAGGAAAGAAGCTCAACTAAAGTCTGTACTCCGAATCAGTATCCGTCAAATCTTTCGCTTGAACTCTATATGTACTAAACCAATCGTGTTACGTCTCTGTTGCTTTTTCTCCAAGTCTCTCACCAGCGAGGAAGCATTTCGCGAATCACTCAAGGCTCACTTAAGTCAAACCACTTAAGTCGTAGCGCGGAAGCGATCCGTCGCTTCCACCAGCGCGCTCGTATTCCCTGGCTCGAGTGCTGAATGCCCGGCGTTTGGGATAACCTGTAGCTCGACTTCCGGCCATGCCCTGTGCAACTCCCAGGCGCTCATCATCGGGCACACAATGTCATACCGGCCCTGTACAATCACCGCCGGGATCGAGCGAACCTTCCCAACGTTTTCGATCAAGTAATTGTCTGACTCAAAGAACGCATGGTTGACGAAGTAGTGACACTCGATACGCGCTAGGGACAGAGCTAGCCGCGGCTCACCAAAGTGATCGATCAAACTTTGATCTGGAAAAAGCTTCGAGGTGCTTCCTTCCCAAACGCTCCACGCCCGTGCCGCCGCAAGACGCACCGTTTCAACTTCGCTTGTCAAGCGGCAGTGATAGGCGCTCAACATGTTGCCTCGCTCCGCTTCGGGTATCACTCGCAGAAACTCTTCCCATACTTCGGGGTAGATGGCGCTCGCGCCCTCTTGGTAGAACCACTCGATCTCCTTCCGTCGGCACAGGAAAATCCCTCGCAGGATCAGGGCGCGCACCCTTTCCGGATGCGTCTCGGCGTAAGCCAATGCCAGCGTGCTGCCCCACGATCCGCCGAAGACCACCCATCTTTCAATGCCAAAACGCTCGCGCAAAAGTTCAATGTCTTTGACCAGATGCCATGTCGTGTTATCTTCAAGACTCGCATGCGGCGTGCTATGCCCAGAGCCGCGTTGGTCAAACAATATAATGCGGTATGCTGCGGGGTCGAAAAATCGTCGGTACTCGGGAATTGTTCCGCCGCCGGGGCCGCCATGCAAGAAAACAACCGGCTGCCCCGCGGGATTGCCGCACTGCTCATAGTACAGTGCGTGCACCTGCGAGACCTGGATCATGCCTTGATCATATGGCTCAATTGGATCGTACAAGGTTCGCATTGCCACATCATACAGAGGTTCAGCACCATTGGGCTAGACACTCGTACCTTCTCCCCTTGTCTGAAATTCACCTGCTTCTCCGGTTTGCGGTGTAGAGATCAATACCCTTGTTTATGTACCGGCGCGCGCTGCCGTCAACACAAAAACTTCCTCAGCTCTGGCTGTAATCAGCGCGTTGGCGCAGGCAGTGACGGTCGCCCCCGTAGTGAACACGTCGTCGACAAGCAGGATGCGCTCCCCTTCAATAAGTCTTGGACGATTGACCACGAAAGCCTCGGCGACCGATTCACGACGAGCATGGGCGTCCATGCCGGCGCGGTGCAAAGATGTGTGACTCGTGCGAATCAAGCTTCGTTCATCAAGCGGGAGCCGAGCACGGGCGGCCAGGGCGTGGGCGAGCACCGCGGCTTGATTAAAGCCTCGCTCCTGTTCGCGCTTCGGGTGCAGAGGCACGGGCACGATGCGCGTCGCGGCAGCGAGCGGCGGACGTCTCCCCTGCTCAAACAGCAAACCACTGAGGCGCGACGCGACATGCGGCTCGCGTTTCAGTTCGAGCACCGCGGCGCGTAGAGCACCCTCGTATAAACCGACGGCCCGCGCCGCCGTCCAAGGCTCCGCGTCGCAGCGGCGGCAGCGCACTCCGCTTCGCTTATCTTCTGCCACTGCCACTTGGGCCGCTGGAGCCAACGCGCCACACTTCCAACACAGCGCATCTTGTTCCGTAAACAGGCGGGTCTTCTGCCAACACTCGGCACATGCCGGGTCGTCGCGCCGCGCCTCGACGCTTGCCCGGTTGCATACCCCGCACGTTCGCGGGTAGATAAGCATCAGGCCGCGTCATAGAGCTGGCTACATTTGCGAACGAGATGCATAACCTCCGCCGGTTTTCTAAGCTTCAATAGAATACAGAAACGGCCCCCGACTCGTGATCTTTGAGTCAGAAGGCCGCACGCTTTATGTTCAACTAAGATGCGTTTATTGATCCTCGTCTTGGTTTAACAAACCGCGTTCCTGTAAGTCCTGGCAGCGCAAACAATGTCTGGCCCACGGTACAGCATCTAATCGCTTCTCCAGCACCGGTTCCCCACAGTTAACGCATTCGCCGTACTCGCCCGCTTCTACACGCCCCAACGCTTCGTCTATCAGTTGAAGCAAGCGACGGTCGTTGGCCGACATCGAGATCATTAGTTCTTTCGCGTAAGCGTTGGCAGCCATGTCAGCCGGATCCTGTGTTGCTTCCGAGTCTCTTTCGCGGCTGGACATTTCGGCATCCGTCACCTGCTTAAACAATGACTCACGTCGCGATAGTAATTTGTCGCGGTACGTTTTTAACCTTTTTTTATCCATACCCTTTATTTACCCCGTAGTTCTTCTTGATCAAAATCCTGCTTGAAGCCCATGTACAGGAGGGGAGTTCATGCGAGAAGCGCCGCTTTCGACTTCAACAATTTCTACTTTTGATATGGTAGACCACGCATGATCGTGTATGCCCGATAAAGCTGTTCCACCAACACGACGCGCGCCATCTCGTGCGTCAAAGTCAAACGCGACAACGACCAGCGGAGTACGCCGGCGCGGTTTTTTAGTTCCGGCATGAGTCCGAAGTGACCGCCCACCACAAACGCTACTTCCTTCGCAGCAAGCATTTGCCAGCGTCCGATCTCTGCCGCTAATTCGTGTGAACTCCACTGCTCTCCCTGTTCATCTAGTAGCACCGTCACGCTACTGGAGCGCAACGCTTCCGTGATGCGCTTGCCTTCATCTTCCAAACAAGCGCGCCCATCTGTGCCGCCGCCTTCGCGAAGCTCTGTCACCTCACAGCGAACAAAGTGCGCGAGGCGGCCGAGATACTCATCAACCAGCGCACGCATCTGCTCGTTCTTTGTTTTGCCGATCCAGATTAAGCGCATGCGCATCTCTATAAAATTGCTAATACAGCAAAATCCTGAAAAGTAGCATTACGTCCATGCTTAGTGGGCATCATCAGGAGCATGTTCTGACGCAAGTTCCGGCGGCAATTGAACTCGCCGAGCGTCTCGCCACAACCTTTCAAGATCATAGAAGCGCCGAGCTTTCTGTTCGAAAATATGCACGACGAAGTCACCGTAATCGATCAGAATCCACTCGGCGCCGTTATACCCTTCAACGCGTGCCGCAGGCGTGCCGCGCCGCTTCAGACGTTCGACGATTTCATCAGCAATGGCCTGTACCTGGCGCGCATTAGCGCCGCTCGCCAGCAGGAAGTAGTCGGTAAAGCTGGCAATGTCGCGCAAATTCAGCGCGACGAGATCAATGGCCTTTTTGTCGCTCGCCGCTTGTAGAGCAAGCATCATTCGTTCGTCCAGCCCGGCGGCTTGCTCCTCGACCGGCGTGCTGCCGCTCGCTTCTCCGGCGGCTGGCGGCGCATCGGTCGCGCGCTCAGTAGTGGTGTGAGACGGGATTATTTCTGGCATTGAAAAATTCTGTTTCATGCGTGTCTCTGTAGAGCCTGTACTTTTTGATGTACTCCGCAACAGGCGACGGAACCAAGTTAATGAGTTCCACACTGCATTCTTGACGTGCAGCGTGGCGTACGGCGGTCGCCGAGATGTCGATCATCACGGCATCGGTTAAATAGATACCCGGGTCAGCGTTTTCGTTGACCGTCCGAACGACCGCATCCCTCTGCGCGTCCCGGAGATCAACAATCCTTTCACGCACCGCAGATGTCACGTGATCAAAGCTCAACTTGTAGCCCGGGCGCGTGACGATGATGTGATTACAAATAGCAAGCACTCGTTCCCACTCACGCCATGTCGCAATCTCCATCCACGAGTCTGCGCCCATCACAAAGAAGATCCTCGCTTCTTCGCCCAGTTCCGCTCGGATGCGCGTAAGCGTGTCAACCGTGTACGGACGCTCTGGGGCTTCAATCTCCGCGGTCGAGAGTTGGAACAGCGATTCCTCTTGCGTTGCCAGCGCAAGCATCGCATAACGGTGCAGTGCAGGCGTCACCACTGCCCCGCGTTTATGCGGAGCAACGTACGCCGGGACAAAGAGAATTTCATCCAGCGCGAATAACTCTGCAACGCCCGCAGCAATCGCCATATGCCCATTGTGAACGGGATCGAATGTTCCGCCATATAAAGCTACGCGCTTCTTCTGCACCACAACCTAACTTGCCCTATCAACTTTCAAGCACCATCATCAGAGCAGACTCTTGCTCGTCGGCAGCGCCAGATTCTTTCAATCACCCGACCAATTCGTTCTGTGCCGTTCTGACTTTCACATCAATCGATGAATCAGCAATTTCGTCAAGCGCTTTGGTCATAGCGTTCACTAACTCGCGCACGCCCCGATTAGTCACTGAGGAGATGGCGTAAAAGGGTCTTTCATCTTCGAGCGCGCGGGAGCGCAAGCTCTGCAAACGCTCCGGCTCGTCAAGCGCGTCAATCTTTGTGGCGACGACAAATTGAGGTCGATCCGCAAGCCGCTCGTCATAGGCGCGAAGCTCGCGGTTGATAACCTCATAGTCGCTCACCGGATCGCGCCCCGAAGCTGAAGAAACATCAACAAGATGGAGGAGAAGTTTTGTTCGTTCGATGTGGCGAAGGAATCGGTCGCCGAGTCCGGCTCCCTGATGCGCTCCTTCGATCAACCCGGGGATGTCGGCCACAACGATCGTGCGGAAGTCTCCTCGATCAACAACGCCCAGATGCGGCTCCAGGGTTGTGAACGGATAATCAGCGACCTTTGGTCGGGCGGCGGAGATTGTTGAGATCAGAGTTGACTTTCCGGCATTCGGGAAACCGGTAAGGCCGACATCGGCAAGCAGCTTTAGCTCAAGCTGAAGTTCGCGCTCCTCGCCGGGGCTTCCCTGTTGATGATAGCGCGGAGCGCGGTTTGTGGAGGTCGCAAAGTGGGCATTACCGAATCCGCCGCGCCCGCCGCGTGCGACAAGCCAGCGTGCGTCTTCTTCCGCCAAGTCGCATAACAGATCGCCGGTCTCTGCGTCAAAGACCTGTGTGCCGACAGGCACATGCACTGTGAGGTCCGCGCCATCACGCCCGGCGCAGTTCGATCCTTCACCATGACGCCCGCGTTCTGCGATGTGTTCAGGATTGTATCGAAGATGAAGCAGCGTGTTGAGGGATGAAGCAGCTTCCAGCCAAACGCTGCCGCCACGTCCGCCATTGCCGCCCGATGGGCCACCACGAGGCACAAACTTCTCACGACGAAAGGCCATCGCGCCGTTGCCGCCATGACCCCCTTGAACGTGAATTTTGGTGCGGTCGATGAACAACTGTGAAGAATTTGGGCTTTTTGTGTGCGCCGGTTCGCAATTGAAGTCGGCGGGTTTATGACCCTTCAATCGCAAACTGAAAGCGACTCCTAGCGCATGGAAATTCAATAATGCTTGGCGCGCCGGGGTCGCTTGTTGTTGCTTAATACTAAGTCAACTGTCAATTTTCTTTAGCTATGCCGCCACTGCTGCTGTAGTTGCTTCTTTGGGTGCCTTTCTTGCTTCAGCATAGACACTGATGTACTTACCTTGGCGGCCCTTATCCTCAAACTTAACGAATCCTTCAATCAAAGCAAACAGCGTATCATCCTTGCCGCGCCCGACGTTTTTCCCGGGCTTCCATTTGGTGCCGCGCTGCCGGGCAAGAATGTTTCCGCCAAGAACGTGCTCACCGCCGAACTTCTTCAAACCTAACCGCTGTGATTGCGAATCGCGCCCGTTGCGCGAAGACCCAACACCTTTTTTATGTGCCATATAAGTTTTGGATTTGCGATTTTCGATTGCCGATTCGTGATTGAAGATAAAGTGGTAAGTTCCCGCCAGCTTCTTCAAATCTAAAATTGCAAACCAAAGTCGCAAATAATTTCCTTTCTATCCGATTGATTCTATCTTCACCGTTGTAAAATCTTGCCGGTGACCTTGTTTGCGCTTGTACTGTTTACGTCGCTTCTTCTTAAAGACGATAATCTTTTCTCCACGACCGTGGTTCACCACAGTCGCTCCAACGCGCACACCTTCGACAAGCGGTGCGCCAATTTTCAGTTGGCCGCCTTCGCCGCCGTTCGTTGCAAGCACGTCAAACTCTACACGCTCGCCCGCTTCTCTGCTAACCGAAGGCACGCGTATCGTCGTTCCCTGTTCGACGCGAAACTGCTTGCCACCAGTTCTGATAATTGCGTAAGCCATTTTTTGATCCTCCACAGCGAAACCAATATCCTAGGGCGAAAAGTCTTTTATTTTACCGATGGTGTTCACCAATCGTCAATGCGAGTTTAAACCTAGACCTTTCAGCATTTGCGGTCTTCTTCACGGTCAATTTTGTTTTCCAAGATCGTTGCGCAGCATAAACTGCTCCATGAACTTGGTGGAGTACATGCCTGACTGAAACTCTGCATCGTCCATAATCTCCCGGTGAAGAGGGATAGTCGTATGCACTCCCTCGATGACCATTGCTTCAAGCGCACGGCGCATGCGCGCCACTGCTTGATCGCGCGTCCTAGCATGAACAATCACTTTAGCAATCATTGAATCGTAGTGGGGCGGCACGAAATACCCTGGGTAAACGGCAGTGTCTACGCGCACGCCCGGCCCGCCGGGCAAGTTGCAAGTGGTAATTAAACCAGGCGATGCCGCGAAAGTTCGAGGATGTTCAGCGTTAATACGACACTCAATCGAGTGGCCGACAATCAGAACCTCCTCTTGAGTGTAGCCAAGGGCATCACCTTCCGCGACGCGAATTTGGTTACGCACAATGTCTGCGAGCGTCACCATCTCGGTCACAGGATGTTCAACCTGTATGCGCGTGTTCATCTCCATGAAGTAGAAACGATTGTCCTCGTCAAGCAGAAACTCCATGGTGCCTGCGTTCGTGTAGCCTACATCCTGACACGCCTTGACTGCTGCGGCTCCCATCCGCTCGCGCAACTCTGGTGTCAGCACAGGCGACGGCGCTTCTTCCAAAAGCTTTTGGTGACGGCGCTGGATTGTGCAGTCGCGTTCTCCGAGGTGTATGCAATTCCCGTGTTCGTCGGCGAGCACCTGTATCTCGATATGCCGTGGACGCTCGACGTAACGCTCGATGTAAACATCGCCGTTGCGAAAGGCCGCGGCGGCCTCCGTGGATGCGGTCTGGAGAGCCGCTCCGAGATCTTCCTCGGTACGCACAACGCGCATGCCGCGACCGCCCCCGCCAGCCGAGGCCTTGATGATCACGGGATAGCCGATTTCGCGCGCACATCTCAAAGCATCTTCTTCAGTTTTTAGAGCTTCTTCGCTGCCGGGCAAGACAGGCAAGTTCGCTTCACGCATCGTGCGGCGCGCTTCGACCTTGTCACCCATCAAGCGGATCGCTGCGGGGCGCGGCCCGACGAACTTGATATTGCATGCCTCGCAAATCTCTGCGAAATAAGCAGACTCAGCGAGAAAGCCATAACCGGGATGAATTGCGTCGACGTTGAATATTTCGGCGGTAGCAATGATGTTGGGAATGTTTAGGTAGCTTTGCGCTGACGGGGCTGAGCCAATACAGAAGGCTTCGTCGGCGAAGCGTACGTGCAGCGAATCACGGTCGGCCTCGCTGTATACAGCCACGGTGCGAATGCCCATCTCTTTGCACGTCCATATAATGCGACAAGCAATCTCACCGCGATTAGCAATCAGGATTTTGCGGAACCTTGATGGACCAAAACTCATGCTCGCTGTAGCAGCTACTTCCTAACGTCGAAAAGCGGCTGACCATACTCCACAGGCTGTGCGTTCTCGACATAAATTTTCTCGACCACGCCGGTCGTCTCTGCTTGTATTTCGTTCATCAACTTCATCGCCTCGATAATACAAACGACCGTGATCGGCTCGACGTGACTACCCACATGAACAAAAGATTCTGCCGCCGGCGATGACGCGCGGTAGAATGTCCCGACTATCGGTGAGGTGATAGTGTGAAGGTTTTTGTTCTTCTCTTCTGGGGTAAGAATCTCTGGTGATGCATTTGATGAGACGGCAGCAGAAGATTCCTGCGCGCTAGCCTTTCGGCGCTCAACTTGGACGGGTGGTTCGATGGTTTGCGGGGCAGGAGGAGCGACCGCATCAACCTCAACCGTCGCCCTCTTTGGTGACCTTACTTTGCGCTGGAGGCGAACGCGGAGGTCTCCGCGTTCAAACTCAAAATCTGTAAAACCGTGTGC
>JACCTF010000063.1 GCA_013812565.1 Pyrinomonadaceae bacterium
GGCCAAGTCTATTTCGCTCGGAAGCAGTACGAGTCGGCGCGGAATAGTTTAGAGCGAGCCGTTGCGCTAGAGCCGTCGCTGCAAAAGGCGCACTACTACCTCAGCATGACCTATGCCCGGCTTGGCAACAAGGAAGCGGCGGCGCGTGAGGCCGAGCTTGCCGCCACGCTGGAGCGAGAGCAGAAGGATAAAAGACGAACCGTTTTACGTTTGTTGGAGATGAATTCTACGTCGGCAGCGGATGCAGAGAAACCATGAGATTCAGCTTGTTGATAGTGCTTGAGATTTTCATTTCATCCTCAAAGGATTGAGCTACAGATGATTATGGAACGACGAGAATTTCTGCGCGGTGCGGCAGCAGGCAGCATGGCGTTGCTCACCCCTTATGGAGTTCAGCGAATGGAAGCGCGTGTGGAAGTTTTGCTTGACGAACCCATTGGCACGATCTCCCCTGATCTGTACGGCCATTTTGCGGAGCACCTCGGCGGGGTCATCTACGATGGTATCTGGGTCGGTGAGAACTCGAAGATCCCGAACACGGGCGGCATCCGCACAGCGCTCATCGACCACATGCGCCGGATCAAACCTTCTGTTGTGCGATGGCCCGGCGGCTGCTTTGCCGATAGCTACGACTGGCACGATGGCGTTGGGCCACGGAGCGCGCGTCCGCGCCGCACCAACTTTTGGATTGATGATCCTTCGATGCCCCAAATCGACGGCCCGCATAAGTATGACCCCAACCACTTCGGCACTAATGAGTTCATGCGGTTCTGCCGACTCACGGGCGCGCAACCTTATCTCGCAGCCAATCTACGCAGCCTGCCCGCGAAAGACTTTTACGGATGGGTTGAGTATTGCAATGCTCCGGCCGGGCAGACGACACTCTCCGATCTGCGTGCGGCGGGCGGCGAGCGCGAGCCGTTCAATGTTCGCTTCTGGGGCATCGGTAATGAATCGTGGGGCTGCGGCGGCAACTTCACCGCCGACGAATACGCCGTGGAGTTTCGTCGCTTCACCGCATGGGTGCCGCGCTATGGCGTGAACCTCGCCCTTGTCGGTGCCGGGCCAAACGGCGGCGACCTGGAGTGGACCAGACGCTTTTTCAACAAGCTGGTTGAGAAGGGCCAAGGTCAGCTCGGCAATCTTTATGGGTGGGCGCTTCACCATTACTCCTGGAACGTGAGCCGTGGTCAGACCACCGACTGGGTTAAAGGCAAAGGCGATGCTCTGAATTTCGATTTAGAAGAATGGTACGAGCTGCTGCGCGAAGCTGATCGGATGGAAAATCTCATCGCCGCGCACTGGGCCGTAATGGGCGAGGTGGACCGAACACATCGTGTGAAACTCATTGTTGATGAGTGGGGATCGTGGCACCGCCCCGGCACTGAAGCTCATCCGACTCATCTGCTCGGTCAGACCTCCACGCTGCGCGATGCGCTGATCGCTGCCCTAACTCTAGACACGTTCAATCGTCATGCCGACAAAGTGGTGATGGGGAATGTCGCACAACTCATCAACTGTTTACATTCGCTGTTTGTCGCTCACGAAGACAAGTTTATCGTGACGCCGAACTTTCATGTCTTTGAGATGTATGCGGCTCATCAGGGAGCCACAGCCGTGCGCACACTTTTCTCAGCCCCGCGCGTGTCGCACACGCGGCTCGGCAAACCGGCTTCCTTCTGGGGATTGGAGGGCTCCGCTTCGTTACGTGGTAAACAGTTGGTGCTCACGGTAGTCAACCCGCATGCCAGCGAAGCGCGGGAGACGGAGATTGTGGTGCGCGGAGCACGCGTGGGGTCGTGTCAGGCGCGGGTTCTGTCAGCGACCGATATTCACGCGCACAACAGTTTCACTAATCCGCGTGCTCTGGAACCTCGTGAACAGATGGTGAGCGTGAGCGGCGGGTTGTTTGTGTATCAGTTCTTGCCCGCTTCGGTGACGCGCTTACAGTTGACTTTGACGTGACACTGGATTATTCGGAGATGAGCTTAGGGTACAGAATTTTCACCCCGGAGACACAGAGTGTACGTCGAAGACTCGCAGAGAGTTGAACGGTTAACTCTCTGCGTGGACTCCTCGGTTCTTTGCGTCTTCGGCGGCGGTGAGTGTTTTTCATAGTCTACCAATCCTGTGTGGTTCGATTTAGAGCACGCTGAAGCGTGAATTCTGAACATGAAGATGGAAGGTTCCAGATGAAAACGTTTCGCACTTCCTTGTTAATGATTTTGATTGTTGTACCTGCCTGCGCTGCTATGGCTCAAACGGAAGCAGCAACGAGCAACCAGTCTGAGATGACTTTGATCACTCAACAGATCGAAGCCACTAACCGACGGATGGAAGAGGCTTTCAGACGCAACGACATGTCGGCCGTCGCACGCTTCTACGCAGACGACGCGACGATGTTCTATTCCAGAGGCCAAAAGGTTCATGGGCGCGAAGCGATTGATCGCTATTGGACCGGCATCAAGGAGCCGAAGGATTGGAAGCTACAGGTGGTCGAGATTGGCGGCGACAGGGAGACAATCTACCAAGTCGGGAAATCCACTCTCACATCAGGGCCGGTCGGCAAACAGGGTACATACGTCTGTGACTTCGTGTTGATCTGGAAAAGACAAACGGATGGCACCTACAAAATCCATGTTGATATCTACAACTAACTTTACTCATAAGTTACAAGCGAGAAGGAAATGATGAAAACAGAGATGAGAAGTTGTCGCAGTGTGCTGCTTGTGCTCGTCGTGATGATGCTCGGAGCTGTGACAGTTGAAGCGCAATCCCCTGGCGTTCCGCGCGCCGAGCATCCGCGCCCTGATCTGGTACGTGCCGATTGGCAAACTCTGAACGGACGTTGGGAGTTTGAGTTTGACGATGCGGATCGTGGGTTGGCCGAACGCTGGTATAGAGGTGACAAGCGTTTTAGCAGAACGATCCAAGTTCCCTTTGCTTTTCAAACCAAATCAAGCGGAATCGGCGACACGGCTTTTCATGATGTCGTGTGGTATCGCCGCGCGGTGCAAATTCCTGAAAACTTTCGGCGCGGGGCTAACGGTGAGCGACGTGTGATGCTCCACTTCGGCGCGGTCGATTACAAGGCGAAAGTGTGGGTCAACGCCGATCAAGTGGGCGAGCACCGCGGCGGGCATGTCGGCTTTGCCTTCGACATCACCGATTACTTGAAGGCGGGCGACAACGTGATCGTAGTGCGCGCCTATGACCCTTCGGAAGACAGAACTATTCCGCGTGGCAAGCAATACTGGAAGCCGAAGTCGGAGGCCATATGGTACACGCGCACGACAGGCATCTGGCAGCCGATTTGGATTGAAGCGGTTGCGCCCATCCACGTCGCACGCCTGCGCATCACGCCCGACATTGACAACTCGCAAACTCAGATCGAAGTCGTTCTCAACCGTCAATCCGGTGACGCGCGTCTGCGCCTGACAGCTTCTCTGGGTAATGAGGTGCAAGCGCAGTCGGAGATCACGGCGAAGGCATCCGGCGGCGCCAACCCACAAACCGTGCTCAAGCTCGACCGGCAAGAGGTGTGGAGTCCTGAGCGACCGACGCTCTACGACCTGCGCGTTGAACTGTTGAGCGCGAACGGTCAAGTCATAGACCGCATCGACAGCTACTTCGGGCAGCGCAAGGTGCGCGTGCAGAACAATCAGATTTACCTTAACAATGCGCCGTACTACCTGAAGATGATTCTGGATCAAGGTTACTGGCCGGAGTCGCTGTTGACGCCGCCGACGGATGAAGCCATACAGTACGACATCAAGATGACCAAGGCGTTCGGCTTTAACGGCGCGCGCAAGCATCAGAAGGTCGAAGACCCGCGCTGGTTGTATTGGTGCGACAAGTTAGGGTTGATCGTGTGGGGCGAGATGGCGAACGCCTTCGACATATACACGGATGATTACGTCCAGCGCTTTGTTGACGAATGGCAGCAGGCGATGATGCGCGACTATAACCATCCTTCGATCATTGCCTGGACGCCGATCAACGAGAGTTGGGGCGTGACCCGCATCCTGACGGACAAGGCGCAGCAGGAGCACGCGAAGACGATGTACCACCTGACGCGCTCGCTCGACTCGACGCGGCTCGTGCAAGACAACGACGGCTGGGAGCACACTGACGCGACCGACATCTTCGGCATCCACGATTACGCCAGGACGGGGGAAGAGTTTGCGGCGAAATATAAGATATTAGAAACCGACCGCAGCCAAGTTCCGCGCAACGGCAGAGAAGCGTTAGCGCTCGGATACAACTACAACGGAACGCCGATTGTACTAACGGAGTTCGGCGGCATCGCTTACCGGACGGGCGCACCAGGCGCGGCCAACGAATTTGGTTACGGCAATATCGAGCCGACGAAAGAAGCCTTCCTCGCCCGACTCGACGGAATCGTAAAAGCCGTGCGTGCCAACAAAGCTATCGTCGGTTACTGCTATACGCAGTTGACTGACGTGGAGCAAGAGATTAACGGGTTGATGACCTACGACCGCAAACCGAAAGCCGATCCGTCAGAGTTTGCGAAGATTTTCAACCAGCGGTGATTGATAGCGAACCAACGTGAGGTAAGCGGTGCATCACGGGTGAGTATTGTGAAAGTTGACATTCACCACAGTGACCGGAGAGAACCACAGAGGTTGCGCAGAGAAAACCTCTCTGTGTGCTCTGTGACTCTGCGATCTTTGTGTTAAATCTTGTGTATTGGGTAGGATTCTAATGAATGACAAGTTGAACGCCAGAGCGGTGCTCAGAGCGGTGCTTAGTGCTGCCCTGCTCCTATTAACGACAAATTTTGCCGGTGCTCAAACAACGAACCTCGACCGCGGCTGGCAGTTCCTCGCCGACAAAGAAGGCACGCTGCAACCGAACAATCTCAACGCCGCACAAGGCTGGCGCGATGCGCAGGTCGGGCTATCTTGGAACGCGCAGTTTGAAGACTTGCGCGACTACATGGGCGTCGCTTGGTATCGCACGAAATTTGACACATCGCAACTGAAAGGCGGGGGGCGGGCGCTCCTTCGCTTCGGCGCGGTCGATTACTTCAGCGAAGTTTATGTTAACGGCAAGCGCGTCGGAGAGCATGAAGGCGGCTACACGCCATTTGTGTTCGATGTCACTGACTCAGTGAAGCCGGACGCGAACGAACTCTTGGTGCGCGTGGTTGATCCGCCGATGGATGATAAGGAAGGAGCACGGCGCTTCCCCGACATGCTCTACAAAGAGATTCCGCACGGCAAACAGAACTGGTACGTGCAGACGGGCGGCATCTGGCAGCCAGTGACGCTTGAGATAAAGCCAAGTTTGTACGTCAAGCAGGTGCACGTCACGCCCCACCTTAGCGGCAAGGTCAGCGTGGAGGTACAACTCGGCGGGCGAGCGATTCAAGACCCTAGTCCAATTCAAGTCACGGTACGCGACCCCAACGGCAAGGAAGAGTTTCGCACAGGCGGCGGGGGCATCACGGTAATGACTCGCACCTTCGAGGGGCGCGTTGGATTGCCGAAGCTGTGGAATTTGAACAGCCCGGCGCTATACACAGTAGAAGTTAAAGTCAATGAAGATGACACATATACAGACCGCTTCGGCTTTCGTTCATTTGAAGCGCGTGACGGTAAGTTCTACTTAAACGGCGAGCCGTACTATATGATCTCTGCGCTTGATCAAGATTTCTATCCCGAAACGATTTACACTTCACCTCCTGAAGAGTACGTGCGCAACATGATGCTGAAAGCGAAGCGGCTGGGTCTGAACATGTTGCGCTGCCACATCAAAGTGCCTGACCCCATCTACCTCAAGGTTGCCGATGAAGTGGGGATGCTCATCTGGTATGAGATTCCCTCGTGGAACGACTTCAATCACTTCTCGACGAAAGCTGCTGAGCGCGGCGAACAAACACTGCGCGAGATGACGATGCGTGATTGGAATCATCCGTCCATCGT
>JACCTF010000064.1 GCA_013812565.1 Pyrinomonadaceae bacterium
GGGTTGGTCGACCTGGCCGTCGCATCAGTTGTTTTGATCGGGCTGGCGCTCTACTACAGAGTGGCCTTGACATGGAGCCTCACGCTCTTGCCCCTGTTCGTGATGCTCACACTGCTGCTGGCGCTAGGCGTTGGAATGTTGATCTCAGCATTGACCGTTCGGTATCGCGATCTGCGCCATGCCTTGCCCTTCATAATTCAGCTCTGGATGTTTGCCTCGCCGGTCATCTATCCGTCGGGGATCGTGCCTGAAAAGTGGCGCTGGGTGCTGGCGATCAATCCGCTTACGGGCATCATCGAAGGGTTTCGTTCCGCGCTCGTCGGCGGCAGCTTTGACTGGACGACGATCAGCATCTCGACCGCGCTCACGGTGTGCCTGTTTGTCTGCTCGCTCTATGTTTTCCAGCGCATTGAAGAGACCTTCGCTGATCTTATTTGATTGGTTGGATCACGCGCGATGAAACCGATTGTTAAGATCGAAAACGTCAGCAAACGTTACCGGATCGGAGGACTGCATCCGGGCTACGTCACGTTTCGCGAAGTGTTTGCTGAAGCCGCATTCAAAGTGTTCAAGCGGCGGAGCGGCTCCAATGGTTCAAGCCATCAAACATTGTGGGCGCTCAAAGATATTAACCTCGAAGTTCAGCCCGGCGAACTGATCGGCATCATCGGACGTAACGGAGCGGGCAAATCAACGCTGCTCAAAATCATGTCTCGTATTACCAAGCCGACCACCGGGCGCGCAGCGATCTACGGGCGCGTCGGCAGTCTTTTGGAAGTCGGCACGGGCTTCCATCCAGACCTCACGGGGCGCGAAAACATCTTTCTCAACGGGGCCATCCTCGGCATGCGAAAGTTTGAGATCGAGCGTAAGTTCGATGAGATCGTCAGCTTCTCCGAGATCGAGAAATTTATCGACACGCCGGTCAAGTGGTATTCGAGCGGCATGTATGTGCGCCTGGCCTTCTCAGTCGCGGCGCACTTAGAACCCGAAGTCTTGATTATGGATGAAGTGCTCGCTGTCGGAGACTCTGCCTTTCAACAGAAATGTCTCGACAAGATGCATGAGATACGGCAGCAGGGGCGCACCATCTTCTTTGTCTCGCATAACATGACGGCGGTCACGCGTTTGTGCAGGCGAGTTATCCTGCTGGACCAGGGCACGATTACAAGCGACGGCCCGGCGCGAGCTGTGGTTGACGCTTACCTTAGTTCGAGTTGGAAAGTTGGGGCCGAGCGCGAGTGGAGCGACTTGACCGATGCGCCCGGAAACCACATCGTGCGCTCACGGCGGGTGCGCGTTCGCACGGAAGAAGGAGAGACCACCGCCGCAATTGATATTCGACGACCCGTCGGAATTGAGATCACTTATGAAGTGCTCCAACCCGGTTACGCCTAGACGCCCGGCATCGATGTTTATAACGAAGAAGGGGTGCAGATCTTCAGTGCTCACGACACCGGGCCGGAATGGCGTGGGCGGCCGCGCTCCGCCGGAGCATACACGAGCACGGCGTGGATTCCCGGCAACCTGCTTGCAGAAGGTAATCTGCTGGTTCATGTCTCGGTGATGTCCCCCTCTCCAGCAACGATTCTGCACGTTCACGAACGAAACGTCATCGCCTTTCAGGTGATCGACAGCCAGCATGGAGATTCAGCCCGGGGAGACTACATCGGCCCGATGGGTGGGCTGATGCGACCACTGCTTAAGTGGACTACCGATGTTAGTGCGAGCAGCATTAATCCATAACCATTGACCGGAGAAACTTTTGAATTGAGCCGGCAATCTAACGGTACAAACTCTCTGTTCAGAAAGGCTGCAAGCGCAGTGCGCCGCGTTGATCGCACAGTCTTTGGCTTTCCCTTTCAGCGTTTCTTTGAAGTGCTGGAGCAGGAGGTACGCGGTTGTGATTCATTGCTCGACATTGGCTGCGGGGAACACTCACCGATCAGCTTCTTCGCGCGAAGATTGCCATACACGGTTGGCATCGACGCCTTTGAACCTGCTATTGAGAAGAGCCGCGCTCTTGGGATTCACGACGAATACCGCTGCATGAACGTCCTCGACATTGAGAAGGAGGTTCCCGATCAATCTTTCGACTGCGCGGTCGCCCTCGACTTGATTGAGCATCTCACGAAAGAGGATGGGCGACGCCTGCTGCAAGCGATGGAGCGGATTGCACGCCGGAAAGTGGTGGTCTTTACTCCGCAGGGGTTTTTGCCGCAGCACGCCGTCGGCGGGAATGAGTTTCAACGTCACCGGTCCGGCTGGGAAGCAGACGAGATGCGCGGGATGGGCTACCGCGTGCTCGGCATCAGCGGGTGGAAGCCTCTGCGCGGTGCCGAAGCGAAACCGAATTGGCAACCACGCTTTTTATGTGAGCGCTTCTCATTACTGACCGAGCCTTTCTTTGAGCGACGCCCGGAGCACGCCTTTCAAATCCTGTGTATTAAAGAGATTGTGTAAGCAGTGTGCTCGTTAATAAGACTTGCTTTCATCTCCATCAACGAATGAAAAGACAGCTTTGGGACGCCTTGCCCTTTTCCCTTAAGTTCTTTTTGAAACGCTTGCTTGTCGCGCTTGTCGGATCAGCGGTGCGGTTCAAAGCGCGCCTCGTCGGCGTTGTTGATAAATTGATAAGCGTCGCCGTCAAGAATGGATTGAACATTGAGGAACCACGAACATGGAAAGCTAACCGAATCGCAGCGACTGCCCCATCATGGAGTTCACATGATTTTCTGCTGCTAATGAACGCGGCCTCCAACCGTCGAGCGACGACGCACTCATCCGACAACGCGCCGCGTGCGTCCATCATCATTCCGGTCTTTAACAACGTGGAGCATACCTTCCAGTGCCTCCGGTCGCTAATACGGGAAATAGATTTCAACGAAACCGAAATTATCGTCGTGAACAACGCCTCGCGGGATGAAACCGAGATTGTCCTCTTTCACCTCGGTGACATCGTTCAGGTAATCAACAACCGGGAGAACATGGGCTTTGTTGACGCTTGCAACCAAGGTGCGGCTGTCGCTCGGGGAAAGTATCTGGTCTTCTTGAACAATGATACGCAGGTGTTACCCGGCTGGTTGAAACATCTGATTGATACTGTCGAGAACGACCCATCAATCGGAGCCGTCGGATCGATGCTCATCTACCCGGACGGCTCTTTGCAGGAGGCCGGAGCGGGCGTGTGGAAAAATGGCGATGCGTTCCGCTACGGCTGGGGGAAAAATCCGGAACATCGAAAGTACAACTTTGCACGGCAGGTTGATTACTGCTCCGCCGCTTCGCTGCTCGTAAGGAAGGTAGTCTTCGACCAACTCGATGGATTTGACCGCCGCTACGCTCCGGCTTATTACGAGGACACAGACCTCTGTTTCAGCGTTCGCGCTTTAGGCTATAAGGTGATCTATCAACCGATGTCGCGGCTGATTCATAACGAAGGAGTCACTGCCGGGAGAGATGTACAGATTGGCTTTAAGCGTTTTCAAACGATCAATCAGAAGAAGTTCGTCGTGAAATGGCGGGAGGTGTTGGAGCGCGATTACATCGAACGTGATCCGGCTCTGCTCGACGAAGCGGCAAACAGAAACACAGGCCCGCGCATTATCATCTTTGACAATCTGGTTCCCACTCCCGACCGGGATTCAGGAAGCATGAGAATGTTTATGCTGCTGAAGGCTTTGATGAAGTGCAGCCGACCCCTGTTTGTGCCGCTGCACGGAACTGATTGGCCTGAATATGAAAAGCTGCTGGGCAAAGAAGGAATTGAAACCGCTCCTTTGACTGCTTACAAAAAGCTGCTCAAGGAGCGAAGATTCCATGCCGCCATTCTTAGTCATCCAGATGTGGCAAGCGCCCTGCTCACTTCGATCCGGAGGGCTGACAGCCGTATCAAAATCATCTATGACACGGTGGACTTACACTTCTTGAGGTACGAGCGTGAGCATCAATTAACAGGAGATTCGCAATCAGCGGAGGCGGCCCGACGGTATCGGAAGCTCGAAACCCGTTTGGCCCAGGCCAGCGATCAAGTCTGGTGTATTACGTCGGAAGACAGAGAGGTATTAGAGTCGGCGTCGCCATCGGCCAAGATCAAGGTTGTTCCCAACATCCACTCTCTGCAAAGTCGCGGGAAAACATTCGACGAGCGGCATGGATTGTTGTTCATCGGGGGCTTTCTCCACCGCCCGAACAGCGATGCCGTTCATTACTTCATCACGGAGATTTATCCGCTTGTGCGGCAGGGTATTCCAGACGCAAAGCTCTACGTGGTCGGCGGAGGCGTAACGCCCCAGATCGCGGCTTATGATTCCGGCGATGTGAGCATCATGGGATACGTGCCGGATGTAGGTGCCTTGTTTCACACTTGCCGCGCCTTTATCGCTCCACTGCGTTATGGGGCGGGTATGAAAGGGAAAGTTGGGCAGGCTTTGTCCTACGGGTTGCCGGTGGTTACAACCACCATCGGCGCGGAAGGCATCGGGCTAACGACGAATCACGAAGCGATGATTGCTGATGACCCGCGCGCGTTCGCTGAAGCTGTTGTTAGAGTCTACCGTGATCGGGAGTTATGGCAACGGCTTTCGGATAATGGATACAGCCATATTGAAAAACACTTTACCCCCCAAGTAGTGGCGGAAGGAATTCGCGACGCGATCATAGAAATCAGCGAACAGACGAAACTAATTTAGACCACTATTGATTTGAGTGGAGAGTGCGCTGAGCTTCACCACAGAAGCACAGAGGAACACAGAGATTGCACAGAGTAAAGATGGAAGGCAGAAAGCCGCAGCAAGTTTGTGACTGCCTTTTCAACAGGTAGCAGGCGCAATGAGTGCCGTAGAATGCGTCGCGGCAACCAGCGCGTCGAGGATGCGGTCTGCCGTGCGGCCATCCCACAAGGGCGGTACACGCCCGGTCGTATTCCGGGGCGGGGCATCAAGAATCTCAAAAGCCGCACGTGTGATCCGCTCGGCATCGGTGCCGACAATCAAGTTTGTTCCCATCTCAACCGTAATGGGCCGCTCCGTATTTTCGCGCAGCGTCAGACAAGGAATACCGAGCCACGTCGTCTCTTCCTGGATGCCGCCCGAATCCGTCAGCACCAAACGCGCGCCGCTGTACAGATGCAGAAAATCAAGATAGCCGAGCGGCTCAATGAGGCGCAAATTTCTCTCACGCGCGATGCGCTCCATCAAACCAAACTCACTGATCCGTGCGCGCGTGCGCGGATGCACCGGAAATATCACCGGCATACGTTGGCTGACTTGTTCAAGCGCGGAGATGATTTGCAGAAACGTCGTACGGTCATCCGTATTCGACGGGCGATGCAGCGTGACCACGCCATACTCTCGATCACTAACTTGCAAACTCCCGCGCACCGTGGAAAGTTTAGACTGTTCGAGATGCGCCAGCAGCGAATCGATCATTACGTTGCCGACAAAACAGATGTGCTCGGAAGCGATACCTTCCGAGCGCAAGTTTTCGTTTGCATCAAGCGAAGAAGTGAGCAGCAGATCTGCAATCTGATCGGTCAACAACCGGTTAATCTCTTCGGGCATCCGCCGGTCGCGGCTACGAAGACCAGCTTCGACGTGTGCGACCTTAACGTTCAACTTCGCTGAGACAAGCGCGCAGGCAAGCGTCGAGTTAACATCTCCAACCACCAGCACCCAGTCGGGTTTCTCTGCAACCAACACAGGTTCGAAGCGCTGCATCACCAGGGCCGTCTGCACGGCATGTGTCCCTGATCCAACATCAAGATGAACATCTGGTTGCGATAACCCAAGATCGCGAAAGAAGTGGTCAGACATTTGCGCATCATAGTGCTGCCCCGTATGCACAACGAGCGGCGCAAACGCACCCGCGCGCCGCTTCATCGCTTCCACAATCGGCGCAACCTTCATGAAGTTCGGCCGTGCGCCAACCACGCAGAGAACTTTAAGCATAAAAGCAGATGTCAGATGCCGGATGTCAGATGTCAGTTTCAGTTTTTAACTAACATCTGACATCCGGCATCTGACATCTGTTTTTTTACAATCTTATAATTTGCGCGCGGCTTGTGCGGCGCAGATCTTCGTTCAAGGCGTTTCGCGTATCAACGATGAGCGAGGTCAAATTAGTCACACGTTTGTAATCAATCTCGCTGTGATCTGTGACGATGACGACGCAATCGGCAGTGCGCAACTCGTCGTCGGTGAGATCAACAGAATGCAGTGGCTTGCCGTTGCCCCAGGTGTGCGCATCGTCGAACGTTACCTCTTGGATGAACGGATCGTGGTAACGCACCTCAGCGCCTTTGACGCGCAGGCGGTCGATGATCGAAAGCGCCGGGCTTTCGCGCACGTCGTCGATGTCCTTCTTATAAGCGACGCCCAGCATCAACACGCGCGACCCCTTTAACGATTTGCGCGCATCGTTGAGTCCATCGGCAACCAACGTCACAACATGCTCGGGCATACGCGAGTTGACCTCTTCGGCCAGACTGATGAAGCGCGAATCGAAGCCGTGTTGCCGAGCTTTCCACGAAAGGTAGTGTGGGTCCAATGGGATACAGTGCCCCCCAATGCCGGGGCCGGGATAGAACGGCATGAAGCCGAAGGGCTTGGTCGCCGCCGCGCGGATCACTTCCCAGGTGTCGATGTTGAGGGTGTAGCACAGACGAGCCATCTCATTTGCCATCCCGATATTAACGGCGCGGAAAGTGTTTTCCAACAGCTTTGCCGCTTCCGCCACGCGCGCCGAAGCAACAGGGTGCACATGATTAACGATGGTGGCGTAGAGTGCTGTGGCAACCTCCGTCGAATCCGGCGTGCAGCCGCCGACGACCTTCGGAATGTTGTGCGTCAGGAACTGAGGGTTGCCGGGGTCGACGCGTTCCGGCGAAAAGGCGAGTAGAAAATCTTGGTCGAGCTTGAACCCTTTCTCCTCTAATATCGGCAGCAACACTTCATCGGTAGTGCCCGGATAGGTGGTTGACTCAAGAATGATAAGCTGACCGGAACGTAAGCTTTTCTGAATATCTCCGGCGGCGGCGAGGATGTAAGAGATGTCAGGTTCCTTCGTTTTGCGTAGCGGCGTCGGCACGCAGATGATGATCGCGTCACACTCGCGCAAGTGGTCGAAGTCGGTGGTTGCGCGCAAGCGCCCCACTCCTGTTAATTCTTTGATGGCGCTGGACGGAACATCGCCGATGTATGACTCGCCGGCATTAATCTTCTCCGCCTTTGCCGCGTCCACTTCAAAGCCTGTAGCTTGAAAACCTTTGCGTGCGAATTCAACGGCCAACGGTAATCCGACATACCCGAGGCCGATCACGCCGATGTGCGCGCGCCGTTCTTGGATCAAGTTTGAAATTGTATTCTTTATCATTCTGAAATTACCTGAGTGGATAATTAGATGTTCATGGAGGGAGAGGCTTGAGGGGGCAGAAGCCGCGCCGTTCAAGCCGGAAAGACTATGTGAGCCTCGCGCCGACTGTCAAGCAGCAGTTTGCCACCCGCGACGTTTTAACTAAATTCTCAATGCCAAACTAATGCCGGCGAACGCTCGCGACACGCAGGATACATGATCTACTTTACCCATTCATCCGCGATGTGCGATTCAACTTCAATGGGCACGCGCTTGACATATTCTTCACCTGCCTGACGCATCGCCTGTTCAACCTTTTGCGTAATCTCCTCAGCAGTATTTGCATCAGCTTCCACCACGACTTCATCATGAACGATATTCACGATGCATGCACCAGTGCCCTTAAGTTCATCATGAAGCAGCCGTAGCGCGCGCTTGAGAATGTCAGCGGACGAGCCTTGTATAGGAGAATTCTTGCCGTTGCGCTGGGCAAGTGAAACGGCTTGACGGTCTTCCGGGTCAAAGTTAAAGCGCGCCAGCCGCCCCGTGATAGTGCGTGATGTGCGTTCGCGAACAGCACGCCGTGCGGCTTCGCGTAGCCATGTATCAAGTCTGCGGTAAGTCGCGAAGTACCGGCGCATGATATCTTCCGACTCATCCAGTTTGAGTCCTGTCATCGCTGAGAAGCGCTGCGCGCCGATGCCGTAAACCACCCCGAAGTTTAATCGTTTGGCAAACGAGCGTTGGTCTGCGCTCACTTGATCCAACGCAATTCCGAAGACCTGCGCGGCGGTGACGCGGTGAAGATCAGCTCCAGAGTTGAAGGCATCTATGAATCCTTGATCACCAGTGAACTCGGCCAAGATGCGCAGTTCTATCTGTGAATAATCGCTAATCACAAGTTTTCTGCCAGCGGGCGCGCGGAAGCAACGGCGATACTCGACGGCATGCGGCACCTGCTGAATATTTGGCCCGGTGCAGGCCATTCTCCCGGTTGGCGCGCCGATCTGATGGAAGTTGGCGTGAATGCGCTTGGTGACGGGATTGATCTCTTCAAGGATGTTACCGCCGTAACTCGTCATCGCTTTTTGCACCGTGCGGTACTCAAGCAGTTTGGCGACAACCGGATACTCGGCGGCCAGCGGTTGCAACTTCCAGTTGCGCGTCGAATCGGGAACGGGCACGCCGAGACCTTTGAGCGCTTTGGTCAACTGCACATGCGAATCGAGATTTATATCAGCGCGCGTCGGACCGAAGAGCGAGGCCTGCGCCGAGCCTTCGCCTAACATTAGTTGTAGTTCGTCGGCGAGTGTGGTGCGTTGACGTTCGACATTCGCCATTTGCTCGCGCCAGCGTTCGGCGTCCAAGTAGATTCCGGCCAGTTCCATGTTGGCGACGGCCATCACGCAATCGAACTCAATCCCGGCGCAAGCGATAAGATCATCCGCGCGCAAACGTTCAATCTGCTTCTCCCGCAAACGCGGCAATACCATTGCATCGCGGGCCGCGTAGGTGAGCTGCGACTCTGACAACTCCCCACTCCAATCGCTCAGGCGTTCGGCTTTGTCAATCGTCTCACCAATGTAGCGCGCCGCCACTGCTTCAAGACCGTGTCGCTCTTCTTGATCACCGGCAGCAATCAGTTGACTAGCAAGCAGCGTGTCAAAGAGTCCGCCAAGCTCGACGCCCAAGTGATGCTTCGTCCACTTCGCATCGAACTTGGCGTTGTGCGCGATCTTCACCGGACGCGCGGCGGCGAGCAACGTTCGCAGCGGCGCGAGATTCTCGTTTGTCGCCCCATTGCCGTTGGCAAATTGGTCCAAGTCGATGATGTAGACGCCGTCCGTGGTTGCCAGTTGGAGCAATCGGAGGCGCCCGCTATAAGGATCAAGCGAAGTGGTCTCAGTGTCGAAGCCAACGACCGCATGCTTCGACACATCTTCGATTGCCGCTTGCAAATCCTCGCCTGTTTTAATCAGTCGGTAGTTTGTTGCGCTCATCTATCTCTCACGTTCGGGAAGGTTTAATCGTCTTTAACTTCGCGATCCTGCTCATCGACATCCTTGCTCTTTACTATTTGCCGGTGGGCACGAGTTTTTGTCGGCTCGCATCTGTCTTTACCATTAGAACAAAAAGCAACGCGGCGGCTATCCCAATCACCGCGCTCATCAGAAAAGCTGTCTTCGCGCCGCGCCACTGCCACACTGCGCCCATCACGAGCGATGCCGGAAAGACCGTGATGCTGAGCGCCAGATTATACAGTCCAAACGCGGTGCCGCGCTGATCGGAGCGCACGAGGTCTGCAACTAAAGCTTTCTCGGCGCCCTCGACTAAACCGAAGTAAACGCCGTAGACGACGAACAGCCCCCACACCATGCCAGCGGAGGTGGCAAAGGCAAAACCCGCGTAGACAGCAGCGTAGACGAGCCAGCCGGAAACGATCAAACGTCGGCGTCCGGCACGGTCAGATAAATCTCCGCCGACAAGCGAACTTAAAACTTTGCTGCCATGCAGCGCTGCCCAGAGAAGCGGAATCGTCGCCGTTGAAACTCCGAGTTCACTCGCGCGTAGAAGCAAAAAGGCGTCCGATGAGTTGGACAATGTAAACAAGGCAATGACCACGAGAAAGCGTCGGAAGTTTCCATCAAAACCTTTTAGTGAAAGTCGCAGCGGTTTAGAGATTGTCGCCGCGCTCGCTTCACGCTTTCGGCTCGGCTCGCGCACAAGGAAGACGGCGACC
This sequence comes from Pyrinomonadaceae bacterium, assembly GCA_013812565.1. GTDB lineage: Bacteria > Acidobacteriota > Blastocatellia > Pyrinomonadales > Pyrinomonadaceae > JACCTF01. The sequence continues at coordinate 10,091 of JACCTF010000064.1, forward strand.
AGCACTGCGAGGAACGCTGGGATCGAAGCGATGAGAAATACTTTCGTGTAATCATTCAGCGTCGGATTGTTCGGATCAGCCGCGATCAGCAGCAAGCAGAGCAGACCGAGAAGCGGGCCGATGATGGCTCCCGTGTGATCCATCGCGCGGTGAAAACCGAAAGCCAGCCCGCGCTCCTCGGCCCCCACCGAATCAGCGATCATCGCATCTCGCGGCGCGGTGCGAATTCCCTTGCCGACGCGATCCGTCAAACGTATGGCGAGCACTTGATGCCAGTTGCCCGCAAATCCGAGCAGCGGACGCACTCCACTCGCCAACAAGTAGCCGAAGACGACTAAGTTTTTGCGTCTCCCAACGCGGTCGCTCCAATACCCGGCAAAAAGTTTCAGAAGACCCGAAACGGATTCAGCCGCGCCTTCGATCAAACCGATTGCAGCAGGCGTTGCGCCGAGCGTTGCGACGAGAAAGAACGGCAGCAACGGATAGATTATCTCGCTTGATGCATCGTTCAGCAGACTGATAAGACTAAGCGCGAGGATGTTCGAGGGAAGACGACGGTAGCGTTGCCAGAAAGAGACAGGGACGTTCGTTGAGATCGGTTTCAACTTGAAACTTCAACCGGCTTCGCGCGGGTGTCAAATGAATTTACAGCACGAGTGTTGTAACCATTGTTTGCATCCGTTACCCATCCATCACCGAGGCGCGCGCTGTCCACTCGCAGGACGTTTCTGGATTTGCGTTGGTGTCGAACTACCGGCGGCATACCACCACGCCAGCGCGCCGACAAGCAGCGCAAGGATGAGCACTCCGATGAGCGCTAAACGCATGATGAATCGCACCGCGCGCCACACCAGAAGCAGCCCAACGCCCGCAACGATAAAGATGATGATGGAGGTTATAGCAACGGTCATTTATCAAGAAGGTCTACTTG
>JACCTF010000066.1 GCA_013812565.1 Pyrinomonadaceae bacterium
CAAACCGAACCTGGCGTAAACCCGGTTTGGCTTCCATGCGAGTTACGATTTCGTGACTTCGGCTGTCAACGACGGTGATGTTTCCTTCGGTTTCGCTCACCACATAAACGGCTTTGCTCAACGGAGAAAGCACGACCGATGTCGGCACCGCACCGACTTTGACCTCCTTGATCTTCGCCAGTTTCTGCACATCAATAACTGAGAGCGTGCCATCACCCTTGTTGGTCGCAAAGACATAACGGTTGTCAGAGCTGAAAGCCATCTCGTGAGGGCCGGCACCCAACTCAACGGTAGCGATCATTTTGTGCTCGCCCACATCGACGACGGTCGCTCCGCTATCATTAGCAACCCACATATATTTCTCGTCAGGCTGTAAACCGATTCGCATGGGCCGCGCCCCCGTGTCGATGTTCGCGACGACTTTCCACGTCGTTGTATCAACAACCGCGACTTGATTGACGAGCGGCATGGAGACGAAGAGTTTTTTGCGGTCGGCTGTTAAAGCCCAATCTTCGCCCGGACTCTTCAGCATCACGAGCGTATAAAGTTTGCTGCCGCCGAAACCGAGCAGCGGATCAATTACCGAGATATTGGGTTCAGAGTTGAGCGCAAGAACGTAATAGGTGTTGAGGTCAACATCAGGACGCGCGCTCAGACTGCCCTGCAAATACGATTGAACTTTTTCACGACACTCTTTGACCTCGCTCGTTTTCTCCGCTTGACGCAAACTTATCCATGCCGAAAGGTTAAGACCCGTCACAGGTGAACTGGTTGCTGTATCACTGACTTTGAATTGCACACGCGCGTCTTCACCCTCCATTAACTCCGTCGCTTTCTTCTCGTTCGTTATCCCATTAATCGTGAATTCAACCTGGATGCCTTCTTTGACAATCTTTTGGAGGCGCTGACTAGCTTTGCTTGGTGCTTCGGCAAGTTTCTGGTTTGAGGTGGCTTTACCTCTTTCCTGCGCGCCTACTGAAACTGTGCTCAGCGTTGCCAAGACAAACGCCATAAGAATTGGGCTGAATTTAATTTTCATAAAAACGTTTACCGGAACGAAGCCTCAACTCTGTTGAGGTTTCTCTTTTCGTGAATGAGAAAGGAGTGCAGCCTGAGTTACCCAGACTGCACCCCGGCAAGTGACTGCTATTAGCTCAAGAACATTACTGTGTGACGCGGAAGATGCCCCACAGCCCGCCATCGAATGCGAATGAAGATTGATCGCGGTAGAGATAGTCGCCTGCAACCCTGAAACCGCCGCCTGCTCCGTTCTTGAGTACAACATCGAAGTGGTTAGATGGGCCATGTCCGCCTTGGCTGCCTTTCCATTCCGACAGGGGATTCGTACCGATCACACGCGAACCGTTCATGTATGGCTCTTCTTCCCAGATGTGCCCATGCACCTGGAACACGGTATTACGTGCGTGTCCGCCCGGCTCCAAGATGCGGAACCGCACGGGCATCCCGGCACTCGCAGTAAAGATCGGAGTGACGGGATCGCCGCTCACCTGCATGTTTGACAGCACGTTTGTGTAATCGAAGGTGCGTGTCACTTCGAGCGGCGTGTCCGGAGCATAGTTCATGCGCTTCCAGAGCGGCTCGGTGCGGTAGTTGAGCGCCTTCTGCCCGGAGTCTTCGGAGTCTTCGGCCTCAGCTGTATTCGGAACCGCCGAGCCGTCGCCAAATCGCAGGTTGATGTCGTTCTGAAAGAGCAACACAAACTCGCGGAATGATGTTCCGCCCGCCGTGACCGTAGCTTGCGCCCGTGAGGTTTGGTCTTCCACCCACGTCGAACCCTGCGGCTCGATGATCAAGGCGCCGATTGCCCCCTTGTTGCTGTGCTTGATTGGATCGGACGACATCAGGTTGGTCGCGCCGAACTCGATGGGCGTGGCGACGAAATTGTTATTTGTTCCGCTGCTCTTCTTAACGTCGCCCGCGTACCATTGGTAGGTGATGCTATTGCCGGGTCCGATGATCTGATCCGGATTGCCTCCGACATTAGCGCCGTCGCTCTTAGTCACATCATAAGC
>JACCTF010000076.1 GCA_013812565.1 Pyrinomonadaceae bacterium
GATGGGCAAGATGATCGACGCGCAGTCAATCGTCGTCGCCGGTGTGGCGACGGGCCAGGTGGGCGGCGAGGGCGAGATACTGCGCTACGTTTTCTTCCACAGCGTTGCGCTGGCCGTGATGGTCGGCTTGCTGGTTTTAGCCCAAGCATATCTCTTTCCCTGGGTTGTGCCGCGTTAATGAAGGATCGAACAAAACGCTCGCCTGTATCCTGCTAGGTTGCGGCTACGAGTAAAGTACGGTCTGTTGTAGGATGGTTTAGTGAGGATTAATCTGAGGATTAATCTTATGAGCACTAATAAAGCTTACGAAGAATTCTGGCAGAGGTACGTAATGAAACTGCGTCAGCACCTGTTTAAATTTTCTTTTGAAGAGGTAGTGAAAAACTTATGAGTACAAGTGTCCAGCCGTCAGAACCACTCGCCCCTCAGTTCGCTGAGATACTAACGCCCGAAGCCACGGCCTTCGTCGAGCAACTTCATCGTCAATTTAACCCGACGCGCGAAGCCTTGCTTGGGCGCCGCGCCGAACGCCAAGCGGAGATAGACAAGGGTGCGCTTCCTGATTTTCTATCCGAAACTGCGCAAGTGCGAAGTGCAGAATGGAAGGTCGCGCCTACGCCTGCGGATTTGCAAAAGCGCTGGGTGGAAATCACCGGCCCAGTTGATCGGAAGATGATGATCAACGACTTGAACTCCGGGGCCAACGGCTTCATGGCTGATTTCGAGGATTCGCTCTCGCCCACTTGGGAGAACGTCGTGCTGGGCCAACTCAACTTGAAAGATGCGATCCGCCGCCGCATCGAATTTACAAACCCCGACGGACGGGTTTACCAATTGAAAGAGGAGACTGCCGTCCTGATGGTTCGCCCACGCGGTTGGCATCTCACCGAGAAACATTACCTGGTAGATGGAGCGCCCATCTCGGCCAGCCTCTTCGATTTCGGCCTCTACTTTTTCCATAACGCGCATGAGTTGATCGGTCGCGGCACTGGCCCCTACTTCTACCTGCCCAAGTTGGAGAGCCACCACGAGGCGAGGCTCTGGAACGATGTCTTTAACTACGCGCAAGACCGGCTCTCCATCCCGCGCGGTCGCATCCGCGCGACGGTGCTGATCGAGACGATGCCAGCCGCCTTTGAGATGGAAGAGATTCTCTACGAACTGCGCGACCACATCGCCGCGCTCAATGCCGGACGCTGGGACTACATCTTTAGCTTTATCAAGAAGCTTCGTAATCAACCGGACACTCCGCTCCCCGACCGCGTGCAGATTACGATGACCGTTCCCTTCATGCGCGCCTACTCCGAACTCTTGGTCAAGACTTGCCACCGTCGCGGAGCGCACGCCATCGGTGGGATGGCAGCCTTCATCCCCAGCCGGAAAGACAGCCAAGTCAACGAAGCGGCACTCGCGGGCGTTCGCAAAGATAAGGAGCGCGAAGCAACTGACGGTTTCGAGGGCACATGGGTGGCACACCCGGATCTCGTCCCGGTGGCGATGGAGGTCTTTGAAAGAGTGTTAGGTGAGAAGCCGCACCAGAAAGATCGGCTACGCGAGGAGGTGCAGACGGGTGCCGCCGATCTCCTCAATACGCATGTGCCCGAGGGTAAAGTTACCGAAGCAGGATTGCGCAACAACGTGAGCGTCGCGTTGCAGTATCTTAATTCCTGGCTACAGGGTAACGGCGCGGCCGCCGTCTTTAATTTGATGGAGGATGTGGCGACGGCGGAAATCTCCCGCGCGCAAATCTGGCAGTGGATTCATAGCGATGCTCAACTCGATGATGGTCGCCCTGTCAGCCGCGAGTTGTACGAGCAGATCCGTGAAGATGAGTTAACCAAACTGGGCGGAGCGGAAGCGGGCCGCCTGCGCGAAGCCGCGGAGATTCTGGATCAGCTAGCCCTGGGCGATGAGTTCACAGAGTTCTTAACCATTCCGGCTTATAACTACCTCTAGCGCAGTTTTCGCTCGGGGTGTATGTAGAAAGCAGTAGGCAGTAGGCAATAAGCGGTAGGAATTTTCTGACTGCATTCTGCATTCTGCTTTCTGCCTACTTTCCTCTGTGCCGCTGTGGTGAGTGACAACACGCCTTACACTCAACTGAGAAGCGCTCTAAAATCGCCTGATCGTGCCGGACAGAATCGCGATCATCCCGCTCAGGATCACCACCACGCCTAAAGCGCCGCGCAATGTCAACCGATCAGCGCCAAACCCAATAAGCGGCGGACCGACGAGGAAGCCGAAGTAGCCGACGGTCGAGACCGCCGCAATCGCCGCCCCCGGCGACATCCCGCGATTGCGCCCCGCAGCGCTGAACACCAGCGGAACGATTGTCGAGAATCCTGCGCCGACCAAAGCAAAACCAACGATCACCAAGAATGCTTGGTTAGCAATCAAGGAGACTCCCATTCCAAGAGCGGCAAGACTTCCGCCAACGCGTAACATCGTTACCTGACCTAAACCGGCTGTGAGTCGATCACCCGTCAGGCGACCCACGGCCATCGCCAGCGAGAATGCGGCGTAACCGGCAGCCGCCACTCCCGCATCCGTCTGAAGCGTTTGGAGAAGATAGATTGCGGTCCAATCGGCCATCGCTCCTTCGCCGAACATAACGCAGAAGGTGATGACTCCCAAACCGAGAAGCGATCTTTCGGGGCGCGCAAACACTGGCTCCTTGTTGATAATGCGGCGCTCATTTGCAAGCAACCGACGCGATGCGACTAGCGCGGCGCTGCCTGCCGAGAGCGCGACGCTTGAAAGGTGCGTGAGAGGTTCAACCCCGAAGTGCGCCATCACGCCACCGACACCAGCGCCCGCCATCCCGCCGAAACTGAAGAGCGCATGAAACGATGACATGATCGGGCGGCGGTAAGCTCGCTCCAGTTCCGCTGCTTGCGCATTCATCGCCACATCCATCGCGCCGTGGGTAACGCCGAGCACAACCAGCGCCGACACCAGCCACAACCTGCCGGATGCCAACGCGGGCAAGATGACCGCGACGCAGAAACCGAGCGCCGACACCCTCGTCACCAGGCGGCTGCCGAAGCGCGCCGTCAACCATCCGGTCGTCGGCATTGCAACCAGTGCGCCCAGGGCCATCCCCAACAGCGCTGCTCCCAACTCGCCAGTCGTTAACGCGAGCC
>JACCTF010000112.1 GCA_013812565.1 Pyrinomonadaceae bacterium
CGGTACTATCCGATGCTCGGGTTCAAGAGCATCATCAACGCAGCAGTGACGCTGAGCGGGATTGAGTTAGCGCAGAAGATCAAGAAAGGGCAGTTCAACACAGCAAGCATCAGCCAAGCGGGAGCAGGGGTGCCACAGGTCTGGGCAGCAGTGCTCGCGGCGTGAAGTGTGATCTGGAGACCACTTCGGCTCTTGCTGCTTTATTGACAGAGTTTGCACCAGAGCCACAATTCTCAACCTCGTGCAGTGGTTGAAACTTGCGGTCGAGTTGACGGGCGCGATCATTATCGGCATCGGCATACTTGCTGCGATAATTCGTTTCACCCGTTCGCTCGCGCCGCCACAGCTTGAAGGCTACAACGAGATACGTTTGACGCTGGCGCGCTTCCTTGCGCTCTCGCTCGAATTCCAACTCGGCGCGGACATCCTTTCAACGGCAATCGCGCCGTCGTGGATACAGATCGGCAAGCTCGGCGCTATCGCCTTCATACGCACGGCGCTCAACTACTTTCTGTCACGCGAGATGAAGGAAGAACGCGAAGGACTCTCCGCCGACACGCCGCCGACGGGTAAGGTCAAACGTGACGCAGACCGACCGCCGACCTATTCCCGCACCGGCTCGCCCACGAGCACACGTGTGCACGAGCGCGGCGAGGAAGGCGCATGAGCGGTGAACAGGACACATTGAAGCCAATCGGAGAAGCCGACCACGCGGTGCGTCACCGGTCAGGGCTGAAAGGCGAGTTCGCGTTCGCGCTCGCGCTCCTGCCGACCTTAACAGTGCTGCTCGTCTTTGCGTTTGTCGAGGTCTTGAGTAGTCAGCGTCTTCTGTTCGCATCGCTCGCGTCAAGCGCGTTCCTTATCTATCTCGACCCGCGCCACAAAGCTAACACGGTGCGCACACTCCTCTTCGCACAGGTCGGAGCCGCGCTGCTCGGCTTTGCCACGCACGCCGCGCTCGGAGCCGGATACCTTTCCGGCGGTGTGGCGATGATCCTCGTCATCGTGTTGATGATTCTGCTCGATGCAATGCACCCGCCAGCAGTTTCAACTGCGCTCTCGTTCGCGTTCCGCGCCGGACCCGAAAGCAACCTGCTGCTCTTCAGCTTGGCGGTCGGCGTGACGGTAACACTCGTCCTACTGCAACGCGCCGCGCTATGGTTGTTAAACCGAATCGAGCGGAGGCGGTGAGCCTGCTTACTGTGATGCTCGGTGATAGTTGAGTATGAACATTGACAGTTCGGCTCTCTGACAGGCACGCGGTCTGACGGGCACTTTGTACTCGGCGCGGCCTCGGATATAGTCATTGACGTACTGGATCAAGTTCGGTGAAGAGAGTCCGGCTCGGTCGGGTGTGGTCGGGCGCTAAAGGGCTGTGAATCTGTGTCACTTCAATATCTCAAAGAAGCAGTCGCCGTAGGTGACACGGAGAAGTTGATTCGCTACGTGCGCCTTCACCTCGGCGACGGCAACGAAGCCGCTGGGCGTAAAGAGATAGACAAGGCATGGGTCGAAGCCTTGAAGCTACTGCTCGACGTGCCAGAGACTGACCGCGAGTTCATCCTGAAGACTTTAGCGGAGCGTGATGCGGCGACGCTCGCACATCTCTTTTTCCATCTGCACTTCTATCTCGTTCAACGTTCAGGAGAATGGATTCATGACGGCACACTCTGACGAAACTAAGCAGCTGCGCCCCGGCCTTTGGGAGACGGTCAACGAGAGGTATCCAGGTTCGATGATCACTAAGGATGACTTCGTCCCCTTGGCACCTTTGAGGAAGCCTCTATCCGAATCGCGCCTGACCTTCGTTAGTTCCGCTGGCGTGCAACCGAAGGGCACGATGCCCTTTGACGTTGGGCATCCGGTTGGTGACTACAGCTTCCGCCGTGTCCCTTCTACCTCAAACCCATCTGATTTAGAGATACATCAAATCAAGTATCCGACGCACGGAGCGGTCAATGACCTGAACGTGATCTTCCCCATTGAACGATGGCAAGAACTCGCGGCAGAAAGCGTAATAGGTGGTCTGACGCCGAACTTCTTCTCCTTCATCGGTTACAACATGGACTCGGAGAGATTGGAACGCACGCTCGCTGAGGATATTGCCGAGGCTGTTGTGGCAGATGGTGCCGATGTCGCGCTGCTCGCTCCCGCTTGACCGATATGACACCAGTCGGTCGCGCTCGTGCAGCGCGCTATTGAACACAGAGGTATTCCCACTGTTTCCGTCACCGTCGCTCTGGACATCACAGAGCACAGTAAGCCGCCGCGCGCGGTGTTCGTGCCCTTCATGATGGGGCACCACTTCGGCGTGCCCTACCACCGCGAACTCCAGCGCCAGATCATCCTCGAAGCTCTTGATCATCTGGTGAAGGCGGAGTGGAGCGGTGAAGTAAGATTCCTGCCGATCACGTGGGCACAAGCGCGGAGGGAAGGAAAAGCCATTGAAGAAGCAGCCGGGAGAATGACCTGAACTTTCAGCAGGGATAAGAATGATTGATTTGATCTAAGCTTTAAAAAAGCTCGCGCACGGAACTTTGAGCGGGAGTTTAATACGCAATCAACTCGCGGAAAGAGAATTAACTGTTGTGAGGGAGAAAATCGTTTACCTGAGCGGCGCGATGCTAGGCTGCACTGATGAGGAATGTCGTGACTGGCGCGAATACACCAAGCAGCACCTCCGGTGCGCCACCCGCGATCCGATGGTGCGCGATTACCGCGGGCGAGAGATGGAAGGCATG
>JACCTF010000116.1 GCA_013812565.1 Pyrinomonadaceae bacterium
GTTGTCATAGACAAATAAATCCTTTCATGTGAAACTGCCTTCGCTTGTGCCGCTTTCCCACCAGCGGCTTGATGCTTTAAAAGATTCTTTCCTAAATCGTCCCTCTCGCCTTCGGTTCTATCTATCACAACATGTTCTCTCTGTACCATGCTCTGCTTGCTCAGCACGCGCGCCAACTGACGCCCGTCCGTTGCGCTGGGCAAACCATCACAAATCTTCACCGCCTCTTTGAAGATGTTGTGCTCGATAACAACTTAGCAGCACTCGTGATCGGAACTCTGCCGCCGACAAACCACCGCTCCGCCACCGAGTTGGCGCGCTTACTCCAACTGGGGCGCACCGCACGTGACGCTTTTTTCTTTGCTGCATACGGAGATGAGTTGCACAAACTGCTAGTTCCGGCTAACGAGCAGGAACGCACGTTCGTGACGATAGAGAGCCGCGCGCCGCAAGAAGCGGCGGAGCGTTTTGTGGTGATTGCTGATGCGCGATTCTCTGCGCTGCTTGTTTCGGTGGGCGAGTCGGGAAGTAATGAACTCGCTGCGTCGGGCGATGAGTGTTTATGGACATTTGAACCGGAGATTGTTTATTCGGCGCTTGAGTACCTGATGGCGCGTGCCACGGCCGAATCTCCGACGCACGCCGCGGCCTTTTCCAAAGCCGTCAGCACGTCGATGCCAAAGGCGACTTCGCCGCAGCTCACCATCTCCGTGACGACCAAACTGGCGCGCCTACTGCAGGAGCAGGCGGGACGCGAAGCGGCGGTTCATCGCATTGTCAATGCCATTCACAATTCGCCCGACTTGGACTCAATTCTGCAGACCGCGGTTGATGAGCTTGGCCGCGCTCTCGATGCTCGCTACTGCGCTGTACTCATTGGTCCCGGGGAAGCGCGTCTGCCGGCAAATGCGAAATACTTTATCCGCAATGGAGCCGAGCCGACGGTTGATACGGTAATGATCACCGGCGAACTCAACGCACACCTAACGCGCTCGGCAGAATCCACCGAGAGTTGTGTTGTAGACGAGCGCGGCGGGACTGCAGACGAAAGCCTTCTTGTGGTTGCGCCGCTTGCCTACCAGAATCAATCGATGGGTGTGCTCGTGCTGCGCCGGGATGACACGAAGCGGCCCTGGCAAGAAACTGAAGCGCTGTTGCTGAGCACCGTTGCTGATCAAGTGGCGGCCGCCGCAAGAAACGCGCGCCGCTTGACGCAGATGCAACAACAAGCCTTTGTTGATGATCTAACCGGATGCTTCAACGAACGTTTCTTCCGTCTCCAGCTTGAGCGCGAAATCGCCTCGGCCGTGCGTATAAGTCAGCCGTTCTCTCTGATCATGCTCGACGTAGATTCACTTGAGCAGGGTAATGATCCCGCGCGGCGGATGCTCGCTGATGTTCTGCGCGAAGAACTACGCGTAATGGACACTGCCGCGCGCATGGACAGCGGAGAGTTTGTGCTGGTTCTGCCGCAGACAGATGCGCCAGGCGCTCTGGTCGTCGCCGAGCGAGTCCGCGCACACGTCGCTCGCGTGGAAGCGTCCGGTGTTAGCCGGATCACCGCCTCTTTCGGCATCGCGGCCTTCCCCGTTGACGCCGGTTCCCTCGATCAGTTAGTGGCCGCCGTTATCCGGAGTTTTCAAGACGCGCAGCGTACAGGCCGCAACCACGTTCGCTTTGCATCAAACCCGCCGACGGCAGAGCAACTCGTGTAAGAGCGTGTGCATTGCGCCACCGGCTATTGAAACTACCTCCGCTTCGCTGGGCGATAACACTTTCGTCACTTTTCCCCCTTACAATCCGGCAAGAGCCTGGAGTTCAAAGTACGGAGCGCGGGGTACGAAGTTAAAAACTCCGCACTCCGCACCCTGAACTCACGGAGGTTCGCACTCTTAACAGCGAGCCTGTGTTTGGCTTTGGGCAAGGAATCGCGCATCATATGCGACTTGGTTTATGCAGAGCTAAACACGGTGAAGATTCGCCACCAACTTGAACTTGCAACAGGGTTACTTTGATTCTCGGTTATGCACGACATTCGCACTTTCACCCACTACTTTCGACCTTACAAAAAATCTTTAGCGGCAGGCAGTCTTTTCATTTTCGCTTCGGTCATCATCGGTTTGCTGGTCCCGCTCATCGTCGGACGCGCGGTTGACGAACTGCGGCAAACGGGTGTGACATGGATGAACCTTACCTACTACGGGCTGACGCTTCTCGGCGTGAGCGCCATGAGCGGCGTGTTCCTGTTTTTGCAGCGCCGCGTTCTGATCGGCATGTCGCGCCACATCGAATACGATTTGCGCCAAGACTTCTACACACACTTGCAGCGGCAGCCGCTTTCATTCTTTCAAACCAACCGGATCGGCGATCTGATGGCGCGCGCGACCAACGATCTCGCGGCGGTGCGTCAGCTCGCCGGCCCGATGATTATGTACACGCTGCAAACCGTGTTTGTTGTGGT
>JACCTF010000124.1 GCA_013812565.1 Pyrinomonadaceae bacterium
GACGGAGAGAAAACCGCGCCCGCTTGTCGCAGGCGGCGCGGTGATCCGCTCAACCACCTCGCGCTGCAACATCAAGACCATCTCCGTCAAACAGCGTCGCTGCTCGATCAGCCGTTGCAGAATCGCCGTCGAGATATTATAAGGAAGGTTGGCGACGACCCGCGCCTTCTCCGCAGGCCGAATCGCCCCGCAATAATCGGTCACGAGCGCATCCGCTTCGAGCAACGTGAAGTTGCCGCGCCCTCCATACCGCTCACGCAGCAACGGAACAAGCTCACGATCAAACTCGATGGCGACCAACCGTCCCACACGCTCAACCAACCTTGAAGTCAATGCCCCGCGCCCCGACCCAATCTCGACCACCGTTTCATCCGCGCGCGGATCAAACGCACTAACGATGTGCGCAATCACCCTTTCATCCGCAAGGAAGTGCTGACCCAAACTTTTCTTCGCACGAACCATAAGAGTAGTGACGAGTGACAAATGACAGGTGACAAGTAGGAACAAGTGTGTGTTTTAACTTGTCACTCGTCACTCGTCACTGCTTTCGGGTATCCGGTGATTTCTATGTCGTGTCCGTGGTGGCGGATTTCGGTGTCGTGGAGGTGAAGAGCTTCGGCGATGGTGGCCGCGCCGGTGCCGCCAACAGCGGGCGTGGCATCGGAGCCGCCGATAATGATCGGCGCGATGAAGAAGCTCGCTTTGTCGACTAATCGGGCATCGAGGAAAGCTCCTGCGACTCGGCCACCGCCTTCGATCAGCACGCTCTGCAGCGAGCGTTGTGAGAGATGGTCCAGCACGGCAGCGAGGTTGCGGCTACCGCCTGCGCCCTGTATGACCTCGACGCCTCTCTCTTGAAGTCCAGCAACTTTGCCGGGATCCGCATGCTCGCTGGTGAAGATTATTACCGGCGCTTCCCCGGTTGTTCGAGCGAGCTGTGAGCCAGGCGAGAGGGCTAAGTGTTCATCAAGCACGACGCGCACGAGCGGGCGGCGACGACCTCTGCCGCTGCGCTCAGTAAGCAGCGGATCATCCACCTGTGCTGTTCGCGCACCGATCAAGATAGCATCGTATTCGTGGCGCAGCTCGTGGACACGCGCGCGCGCTTCTTCGCCGGTGATCCAACGCGCGTCGCCCGTGCGCGTCGCGATGCGACCGTCAACTGATATGGCGAGTTTAAGGTGGACGAAGGGACGCCCGGTTTGCATGAAGTGTATATACTTTTCGTTAAGACGGGTCGCTTCGTCTGCCAGCAATCCGATACTAACTTCAATGCGCGCCTGGCGCAGATGCATAAAGCCTTTGCTTGACACCAGCGGGTTAGGGTCTTGGATCGGGGCAACAACGCGCCGTATGCCCGCGTTGATCAAGGCGCTGGTGCATGGCGGGGTACGCCCGTAGTGGGCATGTGGCTCCAGAGAGACGTAGGCGGTGGCACCCGCAGCGCGGCTCCCGGCTTGTTCGAGTGCGAGCGTCTCCGCGTGCCTGACGCGCTCATAATGGTAATATCCCTCGCCAACGATCTCGCCCGCCTCTGCCACAATCACGCAGCCGACCAGCGGGCCGGGGCTGACCTGCGCGATCCCCCGCGCGGCGAGTTCAAGGGCGCGGCGCATCATCTGCTGATCAAAGTCTAACGTTCCAGGTCTCAAGTCCAAATCTCAGTGTTCAAAGTCCAATGTCCAATATCCAAAACCCGGAGTCAGATTAACTTTAGACTTTGGATATTGGACTAATTGAACAAACTATTGACGTACTGCTCCGGATCGAAGACCACAAGGTCGTCAACTTTCTCGCCGATTCCGACATAGCGAATCGGCAACCGAAGTTCTTTTGCGATGGCAACGGCGATGCCGCCTTTAGCGGTGCCGTCTAGTTTCGTGAGCACGATGCCGGTCACCCCGGCGACCTTTAAGAATTGGCGCGCTTGCTCAAGCCCGTTCTGCCCCGTCACGGCGTCAATCACAAGCAGCGTTTCATGCGGCGCGCCTTCGACTTCGCGTCCGGCAACGCGCTTCATCTTTTCAAGTTCCGACATCAAATTCGATTTATTGTGAAGGCGTCCGGCAGTGTCAACAATCAACACATCGGAGCCGCGCGCTCTGGCCGCCCGCAGCGAGTCGAAGAGCACTGCGGCGGGGTCGGTTCCCTGCTTCTGCTGAATCAACGGTACGCCTGTCCGCTCGGCCCAGATGGCGAGCTGGTCAGAGGCAGCGGCGCGAAACGTATCCGCCGCGCAGATCAGCACGTCGTTGCCTTCGGCCTTGATGCGTTGCGCGAGTTTGCCGATGGTCGTGGTTTTGCCGACGCCGTTAACGCCCACGATCATCAGCACATAAGGCACCACGCCCGCGGCGACTTTTGTCTCCGAAGCGATGCCATTCTGTTCAGCCTCGCGGAGAATCTGGAGCAGTTGATTCTTGATTGCCTCTTTCAACGCCTCAATGTCGTTGATCTGTTTGCGAGCGATGCCGCGCCGCACCGTGTCGAGGATTTCCATCGTTGTCGGCACGCCGATGTCGGCGGCAATGAGCGCTTCTTCGAGTTCGTCAAGCAGCGTCGCATCAATCTGTTTGCGGCCTTGAAAAACCGTATCGATCCGCTCAGACAGAGATTCGCGCGTCGCGGCGACCGCGCGACGAAAGCGCGCGGCGAGAGCTTGTTCGAGCGCAGCCTCTTCGGCCTGCAAATCTTCGATTGATCGGTCGAGGCCGAGAACCGAAGTAGCAAAAGGCGAGCGTGTTGGAACTGGTCGCGGCGGCGCAGGTGATACGGCCCTCGGCTGGGACGACTCGGCAGTGGAGCGGTCTGACGTGGGCGGCAGTGTGGCGGCTGGTGTCGCCAGTTTGATGGGAGGGTTGAGACCGGAATTGTGTTCCCTCCGCACTGTGGCCTCGTTAGAAACCTCGAACGGAGTTGGAGCGGCCCCCGTCGCAGCGGGTTCGAGGGTGGGAGGCAAAAGCGCCGCCGTCTCTTGTGCGACGCTCACTTGCGACTGACCGGCCGGAGGTTCAAGCGGCAAGCCGGGTTTATCTGCCGCCTCTGCGCGCTCGGCGGATTCGTTGGTGGACGGTTCATTGAGACCAAGCGTGATAAAACGTTCTTTGTTTTTGCGTTTCCAAAAAGCCATGTGATGGATGCAATACCTTATGAAAGTTGAATAATCAAAAGTCGATAAGTATAAACGTATCAGCCGCAACAGGACAAAAGCGCCGTCTGTCTATTTTCTGAGTTTTGGTGAGTTTATTAAGAGGTGCTTGTAGTTAGCTTTTCAGATTTGTAATTGCTAAGGGGGATGATCCGCGCGCTTGTCCCGACGAAACGAAAATCTCCCCGATGGAGATCAATCTACGATTTCTCCGCCGCATTTGCCGCAGCGGTAGGGTCTTCCAATTAACATGTTTTCCACGGGATTTAAGTCACTGAGCTTTCCAACGACGTGTGAGAACATTCGGATGCCGACAAACTGATGCCGATTGGTTCTGGCTAAACTTGCGGCATGACTAACCGATACGTGATCGGTAATGCGCCGACATTTTTCGCAGTAAAGATCCTTGTGTTGCCCACTCAGATTGAATGCTCTATCCACCAACTGTTTTTCAATAAGTTTTGTCACACTATCCCAAAAGCTCATGATCGTTGACCCGGCTCAAATCGACTGAAGACGAAGCTGCTATAAAACTCAAGAAAAAGAAGAAGCCACGAATTACACGGATGAGCATGAATGAACCCTTTGACTGAGAGCGCAGTTCACGAAATCATAGCTGTAATTACAATGCCCGTTACTGCCGTCAGTTTACTTTGTGTTGCTTCTCGGTTCATTCGAGGCTAAAGAGTTTTCTAAATGCTATAGCACCTATAGCGCTTTCCGGGTGTGTGAACAGGAGGCAG
>JACCTF010000126.1 GCA_013812565.1 Pyrinomonadaceae bacterium
CGCACGACGAAGGGCGCGACCGTGCCGGGCGGCATAAAGGCGCGCGACCGCTCGACGTAAGAGACGACTTGCGCCAGGGCCGTGCTCATGTCGGTGCCCGGATGGAAGTAGAGTTTGCAGAGTCCGACGCCCTGGATCGACTTCGATTCAACGTGCTCGATGCCGGTGATGTAGAGGAAGTGGTACTCATAGTAGGAAACGAGGAAGCTTTCCATCTGCGCCGGGTTCATGCCGCCATAAGGCTGCGCAACGTAGATCACCGGCAAGTTGAGGTTCGGGAAAATGTCCACGGCCATGCGCTTGTAAGCAAGGATTGAACATAAAGCGATGCCGACCACGAGCACCAGGATTGTTACGGGGCGACGCAGCGCCGTGTTGATTAACCACATGTATTTACTTCTCCGGGGTGCTGCTCTGAATAGTCGGAGCTTGAGGGTTAGTTGATTGTTGCAGATTAGTCACTTGTCGTAGAAACGGCTCGATAGCGCCTCGCGCTTGGGCGGCGGCGAGCAACGCCCGCCACATGTTGAGTCGCGCCACGGCAACGTCGATCTCGGATTGTGCGAGCAGGCGTTGCGCGTCGGCTACCTCCGTAATCGTCGCTAACCCAAACTTGTATTGAGCTTGCGCCGCTGCGTCAGCCTGTTGAGAAGCAGTTAGCTTAACAGGAGCTTCGGCCGCAATGCGTCTGGTGCTTTCGATTAACGCTCGCGCCTGCGCCTCTTGCGACTTCAACTCCTGTGTGACCCGGTCAAGACGCGCCTGTTCCGCGAGCGCGTTGCTGCGCTCGATGCGGCGACGTGAGCGTAGCTCGAAGATGTCAAAGACGGGGAAAGTGACGGACAGCCCGGTGGCGATATTAGGCGTGATTGGCAGGATGCCGTTAAAGCCGCCCTCGAAGCGGCCGTCGTTGCGCACGCCCGTTCCTCGCGCGCTGATCGCTGCTTGATAGTTGAAGCGCGGGAAATATGACCGATCCAACAACCGCCCGCGCGCTTCGATTGTTTCGATTTGAAGCTTTTGTGCGAGAGCTTGCGGGTGCTCCTCAAGGTTAGCGACTACCGGCGATTCTATTGAAGGAGGCTGTTCCAGCAGTGCGCCCGTATTGATAGTGACATCAGTGCCCGCGACTCCAAGCCGCTCAGCCAGTTGCGCACGACGGACCTCAACGGTTTGCTGCGCTTGCAGAAGTTGGATTTTGGCATCCGACAAATTAGCATCGGCGCGTGAAGCGTCTGATCCTGGACGCAACCCATTCTGGACCAGAACGCGCACGGCGTTGGCGAAGGTTTGCTGCCGCTCGACATTAGACTGTGCGACTCGCACTACCTGCTCTGCCGCAACCGTCGCAAGAAAGGCATCGGCAGCCGCAGTTGCCACGTCGAGCCGCGTTACTTCCACTTCCGCTTCAACTCGCTTCGCTCCAGCGCGGGCGACATCAGTCGCCGCACGCCGTCGTCCAAAATCAAAAGGCTCCCATGAAAGCAACGCTCCCGTCGCGCTGCCCCACGAAGTCGAGATGGATGCTGAGTCAACAGGTCGCCCGGTGAGTGTTGGTATAACCCCCTGCGGCAGCACAAGCCCGGTGATGTTGTTGATGGTTGCTCGGTTAGCTTGCCCGATCAGATCAACGCGCGGTCGGTAAGCCGTGCGCGTTAGTTCGATCTCTTCGCGCGCGACTTCCACTTCGGCTTGTCTTTCGCGGATTGTCGGGTAGTTCTTCAGCGCTAGTTCGATTGCCGTGTTCAACCGCATCGGCTCCTGCGCATGACCGCTGATGCTTAGCACACCGACACAAACGAGCACCAACATAGCGGCGGTGCAGAATGATCTGAAGGTCTGTGTCAGACCATAAACAGTTATCACTTGCGGCATATTACCCTTGCAGGATTTTTGGCAACGCCACCGACGCTTCATCGGCGCACTGCTCCTGACGGCATTCGTGCGAGAGCCAGAAGCTCATGGACTCTCCGACTTTTCACAGTTGACTTCAAGTGCTCTACGGGCTGATCGCTTCGTTCTTGACGTTATTTGATCGTTTTGTGATCCCGGTGCGTTTTGTGGTTCCCCTTCCCGAGTTGGTCGAGCGCGGCACGGAACCCCTGCGCCAGGGTCGTCGCCGAACCACGACCGTAGTAGTGCAGGAAGATAATGCGCGGCTGCTCGCCGAGCATATGGTGGTGCAGCGCTACGACTTCCAAGTTGTTTTGCCGTAGAGCGCGAATCACTGGGTTCACTTCCCCTTCGAGCATTGCCATGTCACCGGCGATGTGAGCAGCCTCCGCCGTGCCCGCGAACGCTGCCCACGAGTTCAAGCCGATGTTCGCCGTTATCTCCGCGTTCATCGCCATGATCGTCATATCATCACGCCCGATGGTGTACTTGTAAGTCGGGCCGTTCACCGTACCCGTGTGCCCCACGATTTTGTCGAGCGCGGGCAGATCAAAGATTTCCTTGCCCGTGCGAGTTGATGCAGGACCGGCGGGCGGTTGATTGGCCGGGAAGAGCTTGGTGGTCTTGATGGCTGCGGCGTAGCGACGCGCCAGATCAGCCGTGTCGCCCATGCCGTGCAGGTGCATGTAGAAGATGCGCGGTTGTTCGTAGAAGAAGTGGTTATGGATGGCGCTGACCTCTAAACCGTTCGTGTGCGCTGCCGAGATCAACCCGTTGACTTCTTCTTCGAGCAGCACCGTGTCGCTCATCATCACCGCCGACTTACCGTCCGTCGTTTTCTTGAACGATACCCATCCGCCGAATCCCAAAGGAATCGGTACCGCCTCACCCTTGATGCTGACCTTCAGATCGTTACGCGGAAGTGGCACGGTGTACACAGCCTCAGCCTCGACATATCTTCCCTTCTTGCCGAGCGCCGCATCGACCGCTGCCATGTTGTCCGGTGCCATCGGCGGAGTCTTACTCTTGACCAGAGTTGCCCCGGCTTGTGTGACGCTTTCCAGACCTGCGGCTCCCGCTGCTCCCAGCACGGCGGCGGCACGCAACATTTCACGACGACTAAACCTATTTTTATCCATGATTTCCACTCCTTTGAAGTTTCTAAGTCCTCTATGACGAGGATGCACATGATTACTATTTGGATCGAGGTTGAACTTTCACGGACTCCCCGATATTGATGACCATCAGGTCCTCGCCGACTTCGAGCGGCCCCTTGTACGTCTGCCGCGTCCGCGCAACGAGATCGCTCGCAGTGAAGTTCGGCGGCAGAATGATATGCGAGTAGACCGCCAGCTTCGGCTTTACCTTGTCGAACACCTGCCCGGCCTCCTCCGGCGTCACGTGGACAGCCACACCCGTCTGTGGAGCAGCCGAGACTTCATGAATGAGCAGGTCCACCCCCCGGGAGAACCGAATCAGGTTCTCTGAAAACGCCGTATCACCCGACATCGCGACCGAGTGTCCCCGGTAATCGACACGAAAGCCGAGCGCCGGCTTGATGTTGCCATGAGCGATGTCGAAGGCGGTCACTTTCACGCCGCCCCTCTCGTACACGACACCCTCCTTGATCTCATGCACCGTCATCTTGATGCCTTCGCTGTTGCCGGCATTCTGGCGAATCTGGATGTCGAGATCGAAAGCCTTCACCAGGTTCTCCATCATCGCTCGCGTTCCGGGTGGCCCCCACACTTCGAGGGGAACGTCGGTTCTGCCTCTGATCCAGCCGGTCAGCCATAGATCGTCGATACCGACCAGATGGTCCGAGTGAAAGTGTGTGATGAAGAGCTTATTGACATCCTTGAGCGGCACGCCAAGCTGAGCGAGGCGTTGCAAACATCCGCGGCCGCAATCGAACAACAGTTTATCGCCGCCGGCTTCGTCCAGCGTACTCGGGCCGAAGCGGTCCATCGCCGGCTGGACGAAGCCCGTACCCAACAATGAAACGCGCAGGTCCTGGCCGTACGCTGCCGGAAGCACGAGCAATGAAATTAAGGCAAAGCAGATCGCCGTCCATAACCGAGTCATGGTGGCTGGGTCATCTCCGCAGCATCTGAGGAGATTAAGGCCCCTTACTTTACTGAAGCCTTTATGACGAACGGAGTGGGGAATAACGTTTTCTATAAGCATAGCTCCTCCCGTTACTCCGGCTGCACCTAGCACGGCGGCAGCGCGCAACATCGCACGACGACTGAAACTGTTTCTGTTCATAATCTGTATTCCCTATGAAGTTAGTGGAATTACCATCTGCTTGGCGCTTCACCCGACTCACGGGGCAAGCATCGCTCTTGACCCAACACCTCTTACTGAACGCACCATAAAATCAGCACCGTTGACGACTTTACTTATTTGCTGCTGCTACTCCCCTTCTGTTTCACCGGCAATGTTCGATCAACCATCTCAACGCGCTCAACACGCCCGGCGCGCATCAGTATCACACGATGTGCGAGCGCACGCGCTTCCGCGTGGTCGTGCGTGATGTAAAGACTTGTCACGCCGAGTTGCTGTTGCAAAGTGGCGAGTTCAGCCAGCAATTCACCTTTCAATTCGGTATCCAGGCTCGACATCGGTTCGTCAAGCAGCAACAAGCGTGGACGCCCGACGAGCGCACGCGCAATCGCCACACGCTGCTGCTCACCACCCGAAAGATGATCAGGGTAACTTTCAGCAAACCGCTCGATGCGCGTTATCCGCAACGCTTCATCAATCCGCTCCCGCTGTTCAGGCTTTGAAAGTTTGGCGCACCTGAGCACAAACCTGAGATTGCCTGCGACCGTCAGGTGCGACCACAAGGCGAGGTCTTGAAAGACGAAGCCTAGTCCGCGCGCACGCGGCGGCACGCTGTCACAACCATCAGCAGCGACACGCTCGCCCGCGATCCAGATTTCGCCTGCGTCCGGCGTCTCTAGTCCGGCGATAAGACGCAAGAGCGTTGTCTTGCCGCACCCGCTCGCGCCGAGCAACGCGACTATTTCACCTTCCCCGATGTCGAACGAGACGGCGTCGACGATTGTGCGCTCACGAAATCGCTTCGTCACACCGTCGAGCCGGACAAAAGCATCACTCATATCCGCTTGCCTCTGCTACCTACCTGCCCGCGAGCAAACAAGCCAAGCAGCGTGAGCGGGATGAGGATGATGCCGACTTGCAAGAGCGCGAGCGCCGCGACTTCGGTAGACGGCGTGTTAGCGATGATGGTATAGACGCGCACCGGCAAAGTTGACTCGCCGGGCGGCGCGACGAGCAGTGTTGTGCCGAGTTCGCCGAAGGCGAAGATGAACGACACGACCCATGCGGCGGCGAGTCCGGTGCTTATCTGCGGCAAGACGATGTGCGTGAATGTGCGTATCCAGCTTGCGCCCGCCACCTTAGCGGCCTCTTCGATTGATGTGGGAAGTTGCCGCACGCTCGCCGCCAGCATCAACGCGGCGACAGGAGCAAAACGCGCGAGGTAAGCGACGACAATGATCCACTGGCTTGAATAAATCTCACCCATCACCCCGGCTCGGTTCCACAACCCGATCAGCCCCACGCCTACTACCGTGCTTGGTACAGCGAAGATCACGATGAAGAGAAGATCAACTAGCCCGCCACAGCGCGCTCGCATTCGGGCGCGACCGGAGCCGAGCAACACTGCGAGCACGACAATGAGTGTTGCGCCGAGACAAGCGAGAAACAAGCTGTTAAAGATCGCAGCGCCCGACATCCACGCCGCAGATGCGACACGCCCCGGTCGCCCTGACTCAACGGCAAGTGTGGTGAGCGGCAGAACGATTGACGCGGCGAGTATCAGCGCAAGTGCGCCAATCACGACGAGCCGCCACCGCCCGAGCGGCAGGATCATACCCGGATGGACGCTGCGCCTGGTCGCCAGCAGTCGCTCGCCGATGATGAGCTTCGTCAGGATCCCAACGATGAGCACGACAATAAGGAGCGGGACGGCGAGCGCCGTCGCCTGGCCGAAGTCGTAGATCGCGGAGAAGCTGGTAAAGACCTCGGTGGTGAAGACGCGCACGCGCAAGATGCCCGGCACGCCGAACTCGGCGAGCGTGAGCACGAAGATGATGAGCGCGGCGGCAGCAACCGTCGGCGCGATCAGTGGGAAGCTGATGTGCCACAGCACACTACGGACTGGCGCGACGAGCAACGCCGCTTCTTCGAGGCGACCATTGACACGACGCGCCGCCGCTTCCGTCGCCAGCATCGACAGCGGATAAAAGCTTGTGCCGAGCACGATGATTGCCCCGGTGAGGCTGTAGGTCCACTCTGACAGCAGATCGCTTCCGAGCCAACCTGCGACAACTCCTTGTGAGCCGCTAATGAGAATCCAGGAGAGAGCTAACACGTAAGGCGGAATGACGAGTGGGATGACAAGCGCGATACGCAACAATCTCTTTGCCGGTAAAGCGGCGCGAGCCAGAAGCAGTCCGAGCGGTGCGCCAACGATGGTGGCGAGCAGCGCCGCTCCGGTGCCGAGCAGCGTGCTTGTCCAAAGCAAGTTGCGTTGTCTGGCATCGAGCAGCAGTTGTCGGTAATTACTAAAACTGATTTCCCCATTCGCATCCACGAAGGAGACGCCGAGCATGTAGATGACCGGCAGCACCGAGAGCAGTCCGAACAGCGTGACGGCAACGCCGAGGGTGATCGCGCGCGACGAAGGGAGCACTGACATGGGGAAGCTTGCGCGCCGCATTGACGTTTTGTTGCTGGCGATTGTCTCCCTCACTTTATAGTCCGAGGATCAATTGCAAGCGGCGCGTCACGTCTTCAACGCGGTCGGCGGCTTTGCCGTAGTCAACAGTCATCGGCTTGAAGGATGTGAGGGCCGGGATGTTCTTCGGGCCTTCAACACCGGAGTGAAGTGGAATCTGCACGGCTTCCGATTGGGCGAGGCTTCGTTCGACTTCAAGTGACAGCAGGTGGTCAATGAGCTTCTTCCCCGCTTCCGGGTGCGGCGCGTGCGCAATCAGTGACACCATATTCGGCATCACCGGCACGCCGATGCCTTCACGGTCAGGAAAGACCATCGCCACCGGCTGCTTGTCTTCGAGCGCGACGTTAACATCATCCGTGTCGGTGAGTCCCACCTTCACCTCACCACGCGCCACCATATCGCGCACGACAGAGTTGCCGGGCACGATCTTCACAGCATTGACTTTCAAGCGGCGAAAGAAATCATCAGCGCGTTCGTCGCCCAACTCGGCGTAGAGCGCGGCGACGTGGAACGAGGTCGAGCCGAAACGCGGGTCGGCGATGGCAACTTGCCCTTTCCATTTCGGTTCGGCGAGATCGAAGATTGACTTCGGCGCTTCTTCCGGCTTCACCAGATTTGTGTTGTACACGATCACACGAGAGCGTGCGGAGAAGCCTGTCCAGTAGTTCTCCGGGTCTTGGAAAGTAGCGGGAATGCCTTCAGCACTCGGCGATTTGTAAGGTGCAAGCACTCCGTTCTTCTTTAGCACGAGCGTGCGGACGGGTTCGTTAGACCAAAAGACATCCGCTTGCGGGCGGTTCTTCTCCGCGAGCAATTTGTTGGCGAGTCCGGTTGATTTGGTCTCTTCCGTATCATAGACGGCGTTCACTTTCACGCCGGTCTTTTGCTCGTATGCGCGCAGGACGGGTTCGGAGAAAACGCGGTCGGTCGAAACGTAAATTGTGACTTCCTTTGCCGCTCCGCCGGTGTTGGCATTATTGCCGGGAGTGGTTGTCTGACGTTCGCCCGCACACGCGGCAAGAAGCGCCAAGCCCAACACAAGCCACAAAGCTGCCAGCCTTTTGTGGAGTTTGAAGTTGTCTAATCTATGAACAAGACTTTGCTGTTGAATCATCCTTCGGTATCAAGCCTCCTCGCTAAAATTCGATGCCCCATGTGATGTTGAGCCTTCCGTTTGTGGCGTCGTCGTTGAATGACGGGCGGTTCTTGAATTGATAATCGAAGCTCAACCGTGAGGCTTCTCCGATAGGTCGAAAGTAGCCGAAGTTGAACGCGCGCACGTTGCGATTTGTCACCGGGTCGTGGTTGAAAGCGTCGTAACGCGCGTAGATGTTATCTCGACGGTTAAGCCTGTACGTGGTGAAGAGATGCCCGCCGGAAGAACGCGCGCCGGGATGAAAAGCGGTTGCAAATTCAGGTTCTAATCCAAGCAAGGTGGAAGGCGTGTTTCCCCGCACGAACTCGCCGCGCAAGCCCACACGACCGCGAGCGTACTGAAAATCCAAACCGACGATGTTCTCATCGTTGTTGTTCCCCGAAACGCCTACGGGAAGAAGCTGCTTGCCGCGTTGTGCGGAGAAGCCGAGCGCGAAGTTAGCTTCTGTGAATATCTTTCTGATGCGCACAAGGTAGTTGGCTTGACGGTTGTTGTCGGTGAAGAAGCGATTGCCGTTAAACGCGCCGACGTGGTAGCGGATGTTCTTGAACGCACCTGTCTTCAGAAAATCTAAATCGCCGGTTAAGCTGATACCCCGGTCACGCTGTCCGGGGAAGAAGTAACCGGCGAAGATCGCTCGTTCGGGAGATTCTCGCACGCCGCTCGACTGCTGAATGTCGAAGCCGAATGGTTTTATGAACTGCCCGACGCGCACGCTTACGTGATCGTTCAAGTAGTATTCGATGAAAGCGTCGTTAACGAGTTCTTCGGGGCTGCCGTCGAGCGCCGGATGAAACTGAATCTCCAACCCTGCTCCGAGACGCTCGCCGACGCGCCCCGACCAGCGTGTTTCAATCCGCGTGAGGCTCAAGTTCGGCTCGAACGCTGATTCCGCATCGCGGATAGGCAGCGCAGAGTAGCGAGCTTGAATAAAAACTTCTGGTCGCGGAGTGAGCTTGGCATCCCGCTCATCGCCGCCGAGTTCCGGCTCTATCAATCGTTCGGTGAAGCTATCGGTCGAGTCATCGGGTTCACGGGTGCCGGATGTGGAAGTTGATGTCACTTTCGTCGCGGATGAAGCAGTAGGCTCTTTGGCTTCCGCTTGTACGCTTCTGAGTTGTGACATCTCGGTGCGCAGGAGTTCCACGGTGCCGACCAGTTGTTCGATCCGGCGCGTGGCATCGTCAAGCTTGCGCTCAAGCTCCCTGATTCGTTCATCAGAGTTGGGCCGTTGAGCACGAGCGGTGATAGCCAACGAGCAAATCAGCGATATAAGAACTAGCCCTTTCACCAAGCGACCTCTACCTACTTAACCGTCACGCGTAGATCATCGAAGTACGTTACCGAGTCGGCTTTCGTCCACAAACCGACTTTACCAGCGTTTTTAAACGTATCGTCTTCCACTTCAAACAGCTTCGTGCTGTTCAAGAAGACTTCAGCGAGATTACCTGTTTGCACAACACGTAATTCGCTCCACTGGTCCGGGGGCACTTGGGCCTTCTTACCGTAAGTACGACCTTCACCTTTGACCGGCAGATCGGTGCGCTTGCCGTCCTGCACCTTGTAGAGCACGACGTTATTTTCTAATGCGTTCGCGCGGACGATGTAGTAGTTGTTGGCATCGCGTAGCCGCCACACGAGTCCCGCCGCTTGGTCAACGCGCCCGGAAATTGCCTTGAAGCGCACG
>JACCTF010000134.1 GCA_013812565.1 Pyrinomonadaceae bacterium
GAAGTACCGGATGTTTCTTTGCGTGCAAGACCTCACCTGCCCGGGAGCGTCGTTGATACATTCGGCAGGCATTGCCGCGCATGTCCCGGGCGTTGCGGCATTGGAAGCCAACGCCAGGCAGTACGTGCCGTCAGCGAACAAACCTTGGGAAGATAAGTTTCCGGGTATCTTCAAGTTCACGGATGGCACTATGAACACTGCGACTCTCACCAAAGCAGGTTTGGGGGCGGTTGAAAATCGATGACATCTTGCCGGCCGAATTGAATTTTCCCCTGTGTTTTCTGCATTAAAGTGGATGCTGAGTATCCATACATTACATTTATTTGGAAAACTGATGACCTCAATGGTCATGACCATCGGTTGACAAGCCGCTGCCGCTGTAACGAGTCTTGTCTAAAAACAATAGGCGTGATAAATGTGGAATACGCAAACCTAAGTCAGTTAAGAGTTCATTTCCCAACACATTCGATAACCTCGAAACGGAGAGAGTTTTGAAAACCGCAACGCATCCGACAGTAGTTCAAATTTCACTCGACTTAACGGACATCAACGAAGCTTTAGAGACAGCGCGCACGGCGGTTGAGGCAGGAGTTGACTGGCTCGAAGCCGGCACACCGCTGCTGCTAGCCGAAGGGTTGCACGGCGTTCGCGCACTGCGCGAGGCTTTCCCCAAACACCCGATTGTCGCTGATCTTAAAACAATGGACGGCGGCTATCTCGAAGCCGAGATGATGGCGAAGGCAGGCGCAACACACGTCGTCGTCATGGCCCGCGCACACCCGGCGACCATCAAGGCCGTGGTCCGCGCCGGACGGGATTACAACATAAAGGTGATGGGCGATAATCTCGCCTGCGAAGACAAGGCGGCAGCCAGCCGCATGCTCGAAGATTTAGGAGTCGATTATATCGTTCACCATACGGGGTATGATGAACGCAACGCTGCGGCGGCTGAAGCGAACGTACGTTTAAGTCCGTTTGATGATTTGGAAAAGGTTGTGCGGGCAGTCAGCATTCCTGTGCAAGCTGTCGGCGGGTTGACGATTGAAGAGGCGATAGAGATGCCGAAGCACGGCGCACCGCTCGTTGTGCTCGGCGCTCCGCTCACGATTGACGCCGAATCATTTAACGTCGCAAGCAATGACCTTAAAGCTTTACTAACAGAGATTACGCGGAGGATTCATGCATGAATAAGGCGATGACCGGAGTAGTGCAGTTCGATTTACAACCACAGGCCGTCGAGCTACGTGAGCTGCCCGTACCCTCCATCGATGAGGATGATGTGCTGCTTGAAGTTGGGGCGGTCAGCGTGTGTGGCAGCGATGTTCATCAATATCACAACACGCATAGCTGGCCGGTGCGTGTACCGGTTGTGCTGGGTCACGAATTCTGCGGGCGTGTGGCCCAAACGGGCGCGCGCGTTCGTGAATTCAGGGAAGGCGACCGGGTAGTGTCCGAGACGGCGGCTTCGATCTGTGGCAGATGTCTCTACTGCCGCACTGGTGAATACAATTTGTGTCCGCATCGTGCAGGCTTTGGTTACGGCAGGAACGGCGCGATGGCTGAGTTCGTCCGTGTGCCGGAGCGATGCTTGCACCACATCCCCGACACGCTGCCGTTCGAGAGAGCGGCGCTAACCGAGCCGTGCTGCGTTGCCTACACGGCCGTGGCGGTGAAGAGCCATATCCGTCCGGGCGACATCGTGGTGGTGCTCGGCCCCGGCCCAATCGGGCTTCTCTGCGCGGAGATGGCGCGTCTTGCCGGAGCCGGTACGTTAATCGTCAGCGGAACATCACGCGACAAAGCGCGGCTCGCGGCAGCCCATTCGCTCGGTGTCACTCACGCCGTCGATTGTGAAGAAACAAATCTGGGTGAATTGATTCGCGGACTTGGAGACGGTCTCGGAGCCGACCTCGTGATTGATGCTGCCGGAGCTTCAGCCGCGCTGCGACAAGCGCTTGAGATCGTGCGACCCGGCGGGCAGATCACGAAAGTCGGCTGGGGACCACAGCCGCTCGGGTTCTCGCTTGATCCACTCGTCCAGAAAGCCGTCTGCCTCCAGGGTAGCTTCAGCCACACCTTCAAGAATTGGGAGAAAGTTGTAATGATGCTTGCCAATGGTCAAATCAATCTTGAGCCGGTCATCAGTCGCGTCGCACCCTTGGAAGACTGGCAACAGTGCTTCGAGCGGATGCACACGGGCGAGTATGTGAAAGCGGTGCTTGAACCTTAATAGGAAGTTGGAAGTCAGGAGACAGGAGACAGAATAATCGGCGGAAACCGTTTTTAATCCTGGCTCCTGACTACTTTGCCTTATGCCCAAACTAAGCGTCTTCCCGAAGTGTTATATGAATGAGTTGTGCGTCACGCGAACGATGACGCTGTTCGATTGGATCGAACTAGCGGCGTCGCTCGATGTGGACGGGGTGGAGATGTATCCGGGCTTTTTCGATAGTCTCGATCCCGCGTACTTGGCACGGGTTCAAGACCATTTGGCGAAACACAATTTGGAAGCTCCGATGATGTGTGCATCACCTGACTTCACGGTTCCTGATCCTGAATCGCGGCGAGCGGAGATTGATCGGCAAAAACTGATGGTAGATTTGACGGCTCAACTTGGTGGACGGTTTTGCCGTGTGCTATCGGGCCAGCGGCGTGAAGATGTGTCGCACGCTGATGGGGTGCGCTGGACAGTCGAGTGCATCACCGCGCTTCTTCCGTATGCCGCGGCGCGCGGCGTCGTGCTCACGATGGAGAACCATTACAAGGATGGCTTCTGGCGATACCCGGAGTTTGCGCAGCGCTCGGAAATCTTCTTGGAGATCATTAACCAAATCGATTCGCCGTGGTTCGGCGTGAACTTCGATCCATCAAACGCGATCATCGCCGGCGAAGATCCGCTCACCCTCCTTGCCGCCGTCAAAGATCGCGTCATCACGATGCATGCTTCGGATCGGTATTTGATAAGCGGCACGCTGGAAGATTTGCGAAAGCAGGACGGCACGCTCGGTTATGCCGAGAACCTTAAACATGGGGTGATCGGCCTAGGCTTGAACGATTATGACGCGATCTTCCAAACGCTACATGGAGAAGATTTCGACGGTTGGGTTTCGATTGAAGATGGCGAAAATGGAATGGACGAGTTGCGAGAATCCGTAAAGTTTCTTCGCACTAAAATGGCCAAACACTTCCCGCACACAGTGTGACACTCGCGCTGAATGAACCTTGACGCGCCGCGCGAATTTGAAGTAGAAAAGCTTCGCTCTTCCATCCAAAACATACAGGCTTAAGTTTGCAGAGGCCGAATATCTTTATGCAGGCGCTTTTGCTAACAAGCCTTCCACACGGATAAGGCACAGGTAGTTTGTCAGCGTGTATCTGAATGGATGTTTAGACTATAGCCTTTAGGCTGCCGATCTTGAAAGCAAGCACGCTTAAGAGTGAACTTTAAACACCTAAAATAATTTGACTGACTACTAGAGTCTCGACCGTAATGATTGATCCACAACAAAAAGGAAGAATGAATTATGTCAGTAAAGAAGGTTTTAACATCACTGTTCGCCGCCGCCGCGGTTACAGCGACAGG
>JACCTF010000139.1 GCA_013812565.1 Pyrinomonadaceae bacterium
CCCCTGCTCGGCGTCGAAGCTGTTTGTCACGACGTTGACGGCCTGAATGGATTCCAGAGCCGGAACGTAAGCCGTGATGTGCGGCAGCCAGATATTTGTCGCGCTCGCTCCATCAATGCGCGTGTTGTTGATGCTCTTGCTCGCGCCGTTGACGTTGAACTCCAGCGCGCGCGATGGGTTGGAGCCGTTCGAGTGGGGTTCGCTAGTCTCCGAAAAACCTGGGAGAG
Organism: Pyrinomonadaceae bacterium; assembly: GCA_013812565.1. Taxonomy (GTDB): domain Bacteria; phylum Acidobacteriota; class Blastocatellia; order Pyrinomonadales; family Pyrinomonadaceae; genus JACCTF01. The sequence goes on from JACCTF010000139.1 coordinate 228, forward strand.
TATTGAATAGGTTCTGATAATTTCGACCTAGAGGAACAGGCAGATTCTCAAGCTGCGTGCTTGTCAATTCACCCTTTACTTCGGCAGTTTCCGTTTGCAGGAGAGCTGCTGTATCTGAACTGACTGTCACGGTCTCGGCCACCTGACCAGCCTCAAGCGCGGCGTCAACGCGGTTAGTGTTGTTGATCGTTATGTCGACGTCGGTTCTGGTGAGCGTTTTGAATCCCGCTTGGGTGACCTTGACGGTATATCTTCCGGCCTCCACATTCGTGAAGGTGTAACTGCCGCTATCCTCCGTCGTCGCTTCACGCGATTGATTGGTTCCAACGTTGGTGATTGTTACGGAAGCGCCGGGGATCGCCCCCCCGTTTGCGTCCACCACGTTGCCGGTGATTGAGCCATACAACGCTTGCGCTTCGCATCGCCCGGCGGAAAACATTGCCGTCAGCACAACCAAGCCGAGTGTGAGACAGCTTAGCGCGAACCGACGCCACACACTCCTGTAATTCCTTGTCTGGTCCATAACTTCTCTCCTTAACTTTTCTTTGAGGGTAGATGTGAAATGTGCCGCCGCAGAGGCACCTTACTTTATTCTTATAGCGTTTCTAAATTCTTTGCCGCCTAAATAGAAGATCGTGCTTGTTGCGGCTTCAGCCCTAACCCTAAGCCACAACCCGAACCGGGCATCTGTATTAAGCGACGCGCGGCGCAGCATAGGTCGGTGCGGCGACGAGCGCCGCCGCGCCGCGCAGACGCGGGTACTCAACCGCCGGCGTAATGTGAATCGGCGTTTCGGCGGCAGTGTTTGTCATCGCTCGTTCGGCAAGCGCCCGGCGAACTTCCCCGTCGATCAAATCCCACGCGCCTGTGATTTCGCCGCCGACATATATCCGCGAGGGGTTCAGAGTGTTAATGACCGTCGCTAAACCTATCCCCAAGTAGCGCGCAGTGACCCCAATCGCCGCCTTCGCTTTGGCTTCGTCGGCGCGTGCGCGGACAATTAAATCCGCAATCGTGAACGGCTCTCCATCGTCATCCAAAACTGTCACCGGCTCAATCCGGGATGAATCACGCTCGAAGTAACGCGAAAGCGTGGCGATGTTTGAAATGTATGCTTCCCAACAACCAGTCGAGCCGCACAAGCAACGCGGCCCGTCGATGTTCATGGGAATATGCCCGAACTCGCCGGCGATGCTGTTATGACCGCGCACCAATTCCCCGTTTACCACGAGGCCGACGCCGACTCCATCAGAAACGCTGACATATGCAAAATCGTGCGTGCCCCCGTCGTTCTTGTGACCAAGCCACATCTGGGCCAGCGCGCATGCCTTGGCGGCATTCTCAACATGTACCGGCGTCCCCGTGGCCGCCGCCAGTTGGTCGCGCACGTCCACGCCGCGCCACCCCAGAGTCGGAGCATTCAGAATGCGTCCCGTTAGATGATCAACCATGCCGGGCACCACAATCCCAATTCCTTCGCAGTACGGCGGCGCGCCATGCTTCTTGAGCAATCGGCGGATGCGCGCTGCCAACTCCCTGATCAGTTCGGCAGGAGAGAAGATGGTGTCGAAAATTTCAAGTGCCAATTGACGACCGCCGAAATCACTCAACATTAAATAGGTTCGACTGAACCGCAGATCGACGGCGACGACCAAACGATCATGCGTTCGCACGTGAAGAAAAACGGGTTTGCGTCCGCGCGCGGCCTGGCCCGTGGCTCCTTCGTATATCAACTCCTCAGCGATTAGTTCGTTGACCAGTACGCTGACAACTCCGCGCCCGACTTTCATCCGTCGCGCCAGATCGGCGCGGGAGAGTGGTTGGTGCTCACGCACCAGGTTGAGCGCAATGCGCCGGTTTACCTCACGCGAGGTGGAACGCGTGGCGACGTGAAAATCATGTGGGTTGATCTTTCGCACAGGAGGCAAGCAGTCTTTTGTTCGCAGATGGAACAATATGCCTAAAGGTAACTTTTCGTCAAGCAGTTTTTCCACTGCGGGGTTAAGTATGTGCGCCTTCGATTATGATCAATCGCCGTCTTCAGCCACTCGTTTTATCGATAACACGAACAAACACCAATCCTTCTTGGGAGATCCTTCGATTAATTCACTCCGTTGGCGCTCATGCTGCAACTGTGTATCAATCGCTTTTAACTCTTTGACTTGGGCCTACAAGGATTCTCTTGACACATCCGCGAAGGCCCACGTACTTTGTGCCAACCGGACGGAGGCACCATGCATTCTTATGAATCTATATCCGCTATTGTTACCGGCGCGGCGCGTGGCATCGGCTTAGCAACTGCGCGCCTGCTGCATGAGCGCGGCGCACGAGTGGCGCTCGTTGATGCGGATGCACCTGCCGGAGAAGCCGCGCTTGATACCTTTAACGCAAAGGGCGAGCGGGCGATCTTTATCCATGCTGATCTTGCTCGTCCCGCCGAAGCCGAAGCGGTAGTTGTCCGGGCGGCTGAAACCTTCCCTGGACTTAACGCGCTCGTCAACAACGCCGGTGTGCAGCGCTATGGAACCGCTGAGGAGACCTCTCTGGAGTTGTGGCACGAAGTGCTCAGCATCAATCTAACCAGCGCTTTTCTTACTGCCCGCGCCGGCATTCCGTTCTTCAGGCAAGCGGGCGGCGGCGCAATTGTCAACGTCGGCTCCGTGCAATCGCATGTGTCGCAACGCGGGGCGGTCGCGTATGTCACGAGCAAACACGCCTTGCTCGGACTCACACGCGCGTTGGCCGTGGACCACGCCCACGAACGAATCCGCGTCAACTGCGTTTGTCCCGGCACAGTTGACACGCCAATGTTTCGCCACTCGGCATCCCTCGACCCTGATCCAGTCTCGATGATCGAAGCCTGCCGACAGATGCACCCGACGGGTCGCATCGCACGCCCCGAAGAAGTCGGCGAAGTGATCGCATTTCTACTTACGGATGCAGCGTCTTTTATTACCGGCACCGCGATAGACGTTGACGGCGGATTGCTCGCCGTGCTCGGCGGTGCGCCGCGAGCGCAAACCTCAATTTGAAGATGAACTACTGACACTAGATTGACCCACGGTGAATTGGCAAACAACGTAAGAACTCACCGCTGCACACGCAGAGTGCGCAGCGGCGCCGCAGAGAGTTAATAGCTTTCTTTGTCTCTGCTTAAACTCTCTGGCGATCTCTGCGTCTGCAACGGTGCAGATTGGGTTCGCTCCCTCATCTCACAAGTAATCCAGTGTACCTATCTGCCCTGGTTTGATTTAGGAAAAGGCTTATCGCTATGAACACCAAACTTGCGCCCTCGGTGATCGGCAGTGGCGCGCCGGAATTGAACCTATCGCCAAATGAGCTACGCGGCATTGTCGAGCAGGCGCTGCTCGGCATCGCTCCTGATGCGCGCGTGCTCGCGATCATTCCTGACAAGACGCGCGACGATAACACCGATCTACTCATGCCCTTCGCCGCCGAGACGCTTATGAAGCGACCAGTCGCGCAATTCGATGCGCTCGTGGCGCAGGGCACGCATGTGCCGATGACCGATGCAGAAAAGCGCCTGAAGATTGGGGCGCGCGACGACGGAGCAGTGCCGGGGTTGAGTCACATATATGATCATCGTTGGGATAATCCAGCGGAGCTTGTGACAATCGGCGAGTTGAGCCAATCGCAAGTGCGCGAGTTGAGCGGAGGCTTAATCGACCACGCAGTTCCATTAACTATCAATCGTCTGCTGGCTCCGGGCGTGTACGACACGGTGCTCATCTTCGGCGCAACCGTGCCGCATGAGGTAGCGGGTTTTGCGGGCGGCGCGAAATACTTCTTTCCCGGCGTCGCCGGCCCCGAACTAACTCATGCAACGCACTGGCTCGGCGCGCTCGCCGGGGTCGAAAACACCATTGGCCGGATAGAAACTCCCACCCGCCGCTTGATCGAGGCTGCCGCCGACTTCATCCCTGCCCACGTAATTTCGCTCAACTCGGTTGTCACACGCGATGACGCAAATCGACTACGCACGCACGCGCTCTTCTGTGGCGACTTTCGCTTCGCGTTACGGCGAGCGGCGAAGGTTAGTCGTCATGTGCACATCAAGTACACGGGACGCAGGTATGCCCGAGTCGTCGCGCTGCTCGATGAGCACTACGACGAGATGTGGGTTGGCGGCAAAGCCAGTTATCGTCTCGGTGGGATTATTGAGGAGGGAGGCGAGTTGCTGATCTACGCTCCGCATCTTCACTGCATCTCGGAGACGCACGGCACTGTGATTGAGCGTTATGGCTATCATCCACTGGAGCGCGTGCGCGAACTCGTGGCCGAGTCCGGTGAACTACAAGCGAATTTATGCGTTGCTGCCCACCTTGCGCATGTCTCTTACGCCGGACGGCGCGACGCAGACGGGCGCATCGTCGGGCGTTTCTCAATTACGCTTGCATCAGGCGTCGACGAAGCGACTTGCCATCGGGTGAATTTAGGCTATATGGATCATCGGACGTTTCGCTTAGCAGACTATGCGAGCGATCCCGACACGCTGATCGTCGAACGCGCCGGACGTGATCTATACATGGTCGCGCCCACTGCATGAGCAAAAGGAGCACAGGTTATGGCTTGGGTTAATACATCGCCGCTCGTCAAGACCTATACGCTTGATGAGTTTTGGCAACTGCCCGATTCACCGGATCGTTCGAAACTCGAATTGATCGCAGGAGTTCTTTATATGACACCGCCACCTGAATACACACATGATAATGTTGTCACGCGATTGATTCGAATACTGACCGCGCATCTGATTGCAATTGGTGGTAAGGGTAAACTGTTCGTTCCCCGCGCGGCGATCTGGACCGGCACGCACACGTACCT
>JACCTF010000190.1 GCA_013812565.1 Pyrinomonadaceae bacterium
ACAAGAGCCGCAAGTGGGAGCAGCGTACACCTGCAATGGCAGCAGGTCTGACTGACCATATCTGGTCGATAGAAGAACTGCTTGAATTTCATGGTTAAGGCTTTTCCCCGACAAAAGGGTCACTACCGCGCGCTGAGGAGGTGCATATCGGCTCGCGCCTGCGCGAGGGAGACGCCATCTTTCAAGCGGGCGATGACTTGAAACCAGTGATCGTTCGGGTGAGTAAGGATGGTGGGGACAAACGTGGCGGCGGCCGTCATTGGCAACCAGACGTCCGCCGTTCCGCTTTGCCCGCGAAAACCCGGCGGCAGCACGCCGCCGACTGTGAACACCTTTTTGTCCAACTCAATCGTCTTGCCGATCACTTGCGCGTCGCCGCCGAAACGCCGCTGCCAGAGGCCGTAGCCAAGCATCGCAGACAAATTCGCGCCCGGCATGCGATCTTCTTCCGTCGTGAAGGCGCTCCCAACCACGGGTTCCACACCAAGCAGCGGGAAATAACTGGCCGACACCATCTCCACATGCAACCGCTCCGGCGCGTCCGTCCCCGACAGGTTGTAAGGGCTTTGATTAAACCCAGCGACATCAGAAAAGCTCTTATTCTGGTCGCGTAAAATCTCAAAGCGCGGATACGACCAGAGCGAAGGCAACATTCCTTTCGCCGGATCGGGCTGGGCCTGAAACACCTTCACCAACTGCTCCGGCTGTCGGTAAGGCAAGGGGCGCAACATCAGCGCATTGACAACGCTGAAAATCGCCGTGTTGGCGCCGATGCCCAGCGCCAATGTGGCGATAGCAATTAACGTGAAACCGGGCTTCTTCCTCAACATTCGCACGCCGAAGCGCAAGTCTTGCCATAAGTCTGCCATTATATTCGTCCTCCGATTCGTTCCGAGAATGATTGGTTCAGGTACGACCTGCCGCTCGACGCGCCGCAGTTCCCGCGCCAGCAATTCGCTTCCACTCAATTCCGCCAGCGTCTGGCGCTCGGCTTCCGCTGGTGTCGCGCCGCCAGAGAGCAACTCGGCATAACAATCATCCAGATGCTGCGCGAGTTCTTCGACGATGGCGGCCTCGCGCGTCGGCGCAAGCTGCAAGCCGGCCAGCCGCCCTCTGATCTCTTGCTTCCATTCAGGCATTTTCCAATTCCGTCACGCGGTTGATCGCCGCGACGAAGGACTGCCAGATCGTGCGCTGTGCGGCCAGCACCTTCTTGCCGTCCTTCGTCAATTTGTAATAGCGCCGTCGCCGCTGTCCGGCCTTCTCCACCCAACGACCTTCGATCCAGCCGCGCTCTTCCAGCCGGTAGAGCAGCGGATAAAGCGAGGCCGCGTTGAACTTAAGCACCCCGTCCGAGCGCGTCTCGATCAGTTTGCGGACTTCGTAACCATGACGCGGACGGGCTTCGAGCAAAGAAAGGACGAGCAATTCAGCGCCACCCTTCTTTAACTCGCGGTCGAATTTCTGCGCATTGATAGTTGACATAAACACATATTACATAACTGACCAATAAAGCGTCAAAGGATTAGCCGCTGAAGCACAGATTGCTCTCGCACCAGCAGAGGGTGGGGAGGAGGATGAACCGCTCGAAGTGGAGGAAATGGAAAAGAACGTGGAGAGCCTGAAGTGGAACTTGTGGCATGGGAATATGCATCTCGCACTGCAACTGATCGAAGACTTGGAATGGGAACTCGACCCGTTTCGGAAAGTTCGGAGAAGGCGCGGAAGTTGGAGAAGGCGGTGCGGGAGTTTGGTGACTACATTCGTGCCAACCGGGAGTTCATCCCGAACTATGGAGATAGGTGGCGGAACAGGGAGCGGATTGCGACAGGGTTTGTTGAATCAACCGTGAATCAGGTGATTGCGAAGAGAATGGTGAAGAAGCAGCAGATGAGATGGACGAAGCGTGGCGCGCATCTCCTACTGCAGGTGCGGACGAGAGTACTGAATGAAGAATATCGCGAGACGTTCTCAGGGTGGTATCCTGGGATGAGAATCACGAGCGGTACGGAGGGTTCACAAGAGTTGGCCGCTTGAGCCCCCGTTTTGGAACGCTCTCCGGGTCTATCTATCTTACAGGCGGCGAGCACGGCGACGAGGCCGGAGTTGAAGAAATACTGTGCGAGCGCCATGACGCATAGCGCGACGACCAGAGTAGCGGAGTAATCACTGCTGGGCAGTGCTTTGAGGCTGCCGAAGCAGAGACGCACCACCCAGACGGTGAAGAATGTCGAGCAGGCCATCACGCCCGCGTTGAACGAATATGTGACTCTCTTCCTGTTAACCCGCAGCGACGAAAAGAATCCTTCGACAGCGGCTAGAAGAATTGCCGCCTCGCCGCCGTAAAGTAACATCACGAGAAAGATGAACGTGTCGGACACCGTGATGTGTGAACTGAGGCGGGGAATTTTTAGCGTCAGGCGCGAGCTGACCCCGACCGTGATGAGGGCGAGGAGCAGATAGCCGGAATCTACGTTCCGGTATGGAAAATAGTAAGCGGAGAACGCACAAACCATTGCGCCGACGGCTGTGACCAACCACATGTACGGCTCAACATACTTCTGCTTACTCATTTCATTTCCTTCCACCGACGTGACGACAATCCGCCCTACCGGAAAACGGCTGCGAGAATCCCCTTGTTCAGTGCATCGAAGGCGTGTTATCCCCGTTGAGCATCGAAGACTGCGACTGTGTCGTCGCATTACTTT
>JACCTF010000200.1 GCA_013812565.1 Pyrinomonadaceae bacterium
AGATCGGCGCATCGTGCGGGTGCGGCATCAGTTATGAGTTCGACACACGACTGCTGCGCCCCACGCATAAAGCTCCAGATCAGCGGTACGCTGTTTAAGTAGCTTGAGGCGGCGATGCGCGGCCTGATCGCTTCTTTGTGACGTGTTGTAGTGACACTCATTTTATTGCTCGCTGAACCGTCTGCTTTGATGCTATCGCACCGCGGCGCGAAGCCGCAAGAAGGTGAACTGGCGATTGATTCATGAGCGCCGCCCGGTGAAGCTTTCCAGCGTAGGCCTTCGTTGACAGCCCCGAGAACTGCTCGTACCATACGCCGCAGTCAAAGCCTTTATCGGCTACGAACTGAACCCATCATGCGCATCTACGACGTGAGCGTTCCTATCTCGACCACAACCACGCCCGTTTATCCGGGCGATCCTCGTATTGAGATCAACTCAGCCTCGGCTATCTCAAACGGAGATGCGGCTAATGTTTCGCTGCTCAATTTCGGCGCGCACACGGCGACTCATACGGATGCTCCGGCGCACTTTATCGAAGGCGCGGCAACCGTCCGTCAGCTTCCGCTTGAAGTGCTCTTGGGGCGCGCTCGCGTCGTGGAAGTTCCCCGTGATGTGCGCGCAGTGGACGCAGAGCATGTGTCGGCAGACGTGCTTAACGGTGCAACTCGCGTTCTTTTGAAAACACGCAACTCCGCTTTCTGGCAAGAATCATCAAACAACTTTCGTGAAGATTTTACTTACATCACACCCGCCGCGGCGCGCTCATTAGTTCATCAGGGCGTGCGGCTTGTCGGCATAGATTATTTGTCGGTCGATGAGTTTGGATCCGCGAACTACGAAACGCACAGAGTGTTGCTCGGAAGTTCAGTAGTGATCATTGAAGGCTTGAATCTCGCTGAGGTTCCAGCCGGCGATTACGAGTTGATCTGTTTACCGCTACTGATTGCAAGCGGCACAGGCGACGGCGCTCCGGCGCGCACGATCTTGCGCAGTTGGGATTGAATCCCAGAATTACAAACGCACAAGAAAGAGACTTTGATTGGAACAAGAAGAATTCGCCGCCGCGCGGGCGCGCATGATGGAGCGCTCCATCTCTGAGTTGATTAAGCTGCTGGCAAGCTCGGACTTGCGCACGCGCTTTCTCGCCGAGATGTGCTTGCGCGATCAAACATCGACTTGACTGAAATTCCAGCCTGCGGCTTCGCAGGCCGAACGCGAACAAGGCATCGAGGCGTGGCACGAGTGGTGGCAAGCTCATCAATCTACTTTCAAAAAGCGATGGCACAACACAAGGGAAGAGCAAATAACGATCAGCCGATAGCGGCTGCGGTCAACCCATCTTCCGCACACGGACCCGCGCATGAATCCGCGAGTTACCGCGAGCGCGTTTATGAGATTGTGCGCCGCATTCCACTTGGGCGGGTGATGACTTACGGGCAGATCGCCGAGATTTTAGGCGAAGGTTATACGCCGCGTACCATTGGGTACGTGATGCACGCCGCGGATGAGGGCGTGCCGTGGCAGCGCGTGATTAACGCGCAGGGCGGATGCTCGACGGGCCGCGTTGTGTTGCCGCCCGACAAACAGCGACGCCTGCTTGAAGCCGAAGGTATCAGATTTGATGCGCGCGGTCGTTGCGACCTCAGTCAGTACCGCTGGACACCCCTTGAAGCCGAAGAAGCGAGCGGGCAACAGAAGCGGGACGAAGCACAGATTAGCCTTTTCACTGATGCGTGACACTTCCGGACAGTTTCTAACCAGCTGATGAAATATGAACAATGACCCCCTGCAGCGGCGCGTACCCTACGAGGTAAGCTCACCGCGCTACTCTGTCTCGCCCCACATGGTGACGACCGCGTTCGAGCTACCGAACCACCGCGTTACGCAAACTCTCGGCATTGTGCGCGGCATCGTCGTTCGCTCACGCAACGTCTTCGTCAACATCGGCGCGGCATTCCAAACTCTTGTCGGCGGCAACATCACCGCATGGACACGTCTGTGTGAACAAACGCGCAGCGAAGCTTTCGACATCATGATTCAACACGCTACCGAACTCGGCGCTAATGCCATCATCGGCGCGCGTTACGATGCGACCGAGATCGCGAGCGGCGCGACTGAAGTTTTAGCTTACGGCACAGCGGTGATCGTCGAGCCGATTGATCCCGGAAGTTTCTACCGTTCTTGAGCGCTGTTGCTTCCCACTTACAGGGATCGGCGATGGTTGTCATAGACAAATAAATCCTTTCATGTGAAACTGCCTTCGCTTGTGCCGCTTTCCCACCAGCGGCTTGATGCTTTAAAAGATTCTTTCCTAAATCGTCCCTCTCGCCTTCGGTTCTATCTATCA
>JACCTF010000217.1 GCA_013812565.1 Pyrinomonadaceae bacterium
GGGATACTCGGCGCCGCGCACCTTGCCTTTACGTCAAGCGACAAAGCGGTGTGAGCAACTTCCTAATCAGAAGGCAGTAGGCAGGCAGAAGGTTTGTGCTGCCTTCTGCTTTCTGCCTTCTATCTGCACTCTGTGTCTATTTTGTAAGGTGCTCTAAGCTCGACTTTATCCATTTCGGAAACAGGCGACGTAAACAAAAGACTTAGCGTTCTGATTAGGAGCGAGACTTTTTGAATGTCGCAAATCAGTTCCAGCAAGCGCACGATGTGAAGAATCTGTTTGTCGTCGATGGCAGCAGTCACGTTAGCGCGAGCTGCCAGAGTCCGACATGAACGATCATGGCGCTGTGCTGGCGGTCGTGCGATCACTTGGCAGATGAATTGAAGAAAGGAAATTTATGAATCCGTGCGGGAGAAATTAATGCCCGCTGCTAGACTCGAACTAGCGACTTCCCGCGTGTGAGGCGGGCGCTCTACCACTGAGCTAAGCGGGCAAGCTGTGACTGTTTGCGGGGAGGCATCCTAGCAAAGCGTCAGAAAACAGGTCAAGCATCGCAAACGTCGGGCACTGTCACCCAAATAGGCTTCCTCGTTATTACTCTACGGGTGGATCTGTGGCCGTCGCCGGTTGTTGGCTGTTCTCGCGCGTAGCGTTAACTCTGGAGTCTATGTAGAAGTAGCGCGACCCGGTAGCACCGGCCTCTTGCGGATCAGCGTTGACGCTGTAGGTGGCCGGTTGATTGCCAGCTTTGGGCGTCACCTTCAGCCGGAAAATATAGCCACTGACAAGCGGTTCATCACCAGCGTATCGTTCATCCAGGTAACCATCCTTGATCAGTTGATCAAACGTCGCGTACTCGCCCCGATGCCCGAGCGCATAATCAACCTGACTCTCTTTGAGTCTTTTGAGCACGCCGATGGCCGCGGCTTCATTGGCTCTCAGTGTGCCTCTACGTAGTGTGGGAACGACGATGCCGACTAGAATACCTATGATGGCAATGACGATCAAAAGTTCGATCAGCGAAAACCCCCGCTCACGTGAACGGTGTGTGTGTCTGTTATTCATGATCATCACTTGGCTCCTTTTGCCGCTTGACTACACGAATGCAATCGCTTCCAGTTCCGCAAATTCTCCTTCAATGCAACGCCATGCGCTGCAGCGCTGAGGTCAAGCGCAGGAGATTCTACTACACGGATGCTGAAAGCGTCACTTCGTCGAAAGCGCTGCCCGAGGAGCGTCTCGATTGTAATACCGCGAGCGGTTGACGTTTGCAGGAGACGTGCGGCCGCGTATGAAAAACGTGTAGAATAACCCCCCAAGATGGAAGCCTTAATAAAACGCGTGCACCCCGTAAAGAAGAATGAAGCATGGGTCGCGGTTGCTACCCCGGAAAAGGTGGAGCGGCTGCAGACGGCGATCGAGAGTGTCATTAAGGGGAAGTCCGAAGCCGTAAGGCTGGCGATTGTCACGCTGCTCGCCGGTGGACACATACTTGTCGAAGACGTGCCGGGCGTCGGCAAAACTACGCTTGCGCAAGCGCTTGCGCGCGCGCTTGAAGCATCGTTCCAACGTATTCAGTTCACTTCTGATCTACTGCCATCAGATGTTATCGGCCTCTCGATTTACGACGAGCGCACCAGAACCTTTGAGTTTAATCCCGGCCCGATCTTCGCCAACGTTGTGCTGGCCGATGAGATCAATCGCACGACGCCGAAAACACAATCGGCGCTCTTGGAAGCGATGGCCGAAAACCACGTTACAATTGAAGGCACAACGCACCCGCTTCCCACGCCGTTCATCGTCATTGCGACGCAGAACCCGGTTGAGCACCACGGTACCTACCCGCTTCCCGAATCGCAGCTCGACCGCTTTATGCTGCGTCTGCGCATCGGCTACCCTGAAGCAGAAATCGAAAAGCAGATTCTGCGCGACCGCGAACACGGCGATCCGCTTGAAGCTTTACGCGCCGTCTCCTCTCGCGAAGACATTCTTGAACTGCGTCAGCAGGTAGCAGATGTAACGGTTGACGATGCGCTTTTGGATTATCTGCTGCGCATTGTCGCCGCGACACGCGAATCGGAGATGCTTGACTTGGGCGTTAGCCCGCGCGGCACCCTTCAGCTTTTCCGCGCCGCCCAAGCCCTTGCGCTAACCGAGGGTCGCGCCTTCTGCGTGCCCGATGACATCAAGCGTCTGGTGCTGCCGACTTTCGCTCATCGCCTAATGATCAACTCGCGCTTCTCTTCATCGATGCGGCGCAGCGAAGAAGCCGAAGCCGTGCTGCGCGAGATAATGAAGACGGTGAGCGTGCCGGTATGACGGAAAAGGCGGAAGGCGGAAGGCGGAAGGCGGAAGTAAATACAGAAAAGCCGCTTCGTCTTTTTCATCCTTCATTTTTCATCCTTCATCCTTTCTTCCGCCGCTGGTCGCGCTCGATCCTGGGCACTATGCTGGTGTGTGGCGGCATGGTCGCGGGGCTGGCGACGGTGTTGGCGAGCCGTGCCGGAGATGAGAGGTTGACGCGTCACGCAGCGCTGCTGGCGCTGTTATTTGTGGGGTTGATCACCGTCTTTGTGGTGCCGCCGCTGGTGCGTTCGGCGCGCGCGGAAATCGCGCGGCTCGATCTACCGATCCGGATCACAACCAGCGGTTTGATCTTTCTCGGGATACTTTCTATTGTTGCCTTCGCGGCATGGAGTACCGGCAACAATCTTCTGTTCCTGATCTTCGCGGTTCTTACTTCAACGCTCTTTGTCGCGTGGGCTGCAGGACGCGCTTCCCTGCACGATCTTCAAGCATCGGCGCGCTTTCCTGACTACATCTTCGCCGGCGAACCGGCGCCAGTGGTGGTCACGCTGCATAATGCCAAACGTTTGCTGCCGTCGCTTTCAACTTTGGTTGAGACGCGCACTCGCATTGTAAAGCGCATGGCAGAGGATGACAGCAGAGAAATTCCAAGATCGTTCGAAGCTGCGAAAAGCACGCTTGCTTACTTCCTCTATGTGCCGCATAAAGCAGGGGTTGAACAGCGCATTGAGCAGATTTTCTCCGCGCGCGGTCACCTCCGCGTCTCCGGCTTTCAACTATCAACACGTTTCCCCTTCGGCTTCTTTAGTTTGCGCCGCCGCCTGCCATCGCGCGATGTTGACCTGATTATATATCCGAAGCCGGAAGCCATCAGCGACGAACTACATCTGCTGCCGATCACCGCCGGACAGATTGTTTCCGCCAGACGCAGCCCGGAAGGGCACGATCTCCACAGCTTACGCGAGTATCAGGCGCAAGACAGCCTTCGCCATATTGACTGGAAGGCGACCGCCCGCGCCCGCCGCTTGATTGTCCGTGAGTTCACCGCTGAGACGGAACGCCGCGTCCACCTCTGGCTCGATACGCGCACAGGGAATACAAGTGCCGAGGTTGATCAAAGGGCGCGCTTTGAACGCGGCGTCGTACTGGCCGCTTCGCTCGCACAGCACTTCATCGAAGAACAAGCTGAGGTTCGCCTCACGCTCGGCGATAAAGAAGGCGAAAGAGAAAATCGTTACGACGCAACTCGCGAGCATCTCTATGATTGCCTGCGCCGCCTCGCGCTTATCCAGTTGAACGCAGAGCCTGATAACGCTGATCAGCAGAGCCGCTTCTGGGAACGCCTTGCGACTTCTGTCTCTACCGGTGATGGCAACTACGTGATCTTCCTAACAACTGCCGCGCCCGGTTCTATCCCTCCGAACGTGTGGCGCTCCTCGCATGTCATTCATCTATGAAACATGGACAATGGATGAGCCGACTCAAAGAGCACAGGCGCTATATTGTCAGCAGATGCTCGCGTGCTCAGTCCAAGAGAAACTAATTTTTGCCACAAATCAAACCTCTGCGGTGTCTTATATTTTAGAGCGCAGTTAGAGCAACAAACCCTAATTACAAGGTGTGACGCGATGGCCGGTTTCAAGAACATCCTACTACTCTTACTTACACTTGGCCTGACGACCGGCGTCTTCAGCGCCGTTCAAATGAAATCAGGTGAGCCGAAGATCGAAGCAGCCACTTTCAACCGAACCGGGCAGGAGACTGCGCCCATGATTCGCTTCACTCCGGCACAGGCTTTAATGGACGAGCCTATTACCATACGGCTTTCCGGCCTGCCGCCCAAGAAGCCGCTCATCGTAAAGGCAAGAATGCTGCTTCTTGGTAAGACTTGGCAGTCTCAAGCCACCTTCATCGCGGATGAGCACGGGCGCGTTGACCTCGGCAAACAAGCGCCGACTGGCGGCAGCTACCCAGGTGTTGATCCGATGGGTTTGTTCTGGTCCATGACGCCAGACGCCGCTCAAACAACCCCTGAGCAAAAAGCCGACGTCAAGGTTTCCGATCCGGTTGTGACCAGCTTCGACGTAGAGATGGAAGGACGCACCGTCGCCTCAGCCAGCCTCACCAGGTGGTGGGCTAAGCCCGGAGTGCGGGTGACCGAGGTTCGACAAGATGGCTTGGTAGGAAAGTTCTTTGAGCCGCAGCAGCAAGGACGCCACCCGGCGGTGCTTGTTCTGTCAGGCTCCGAAGGCGGCATCAAAGAGTTAGATGCGGCGCTGCTTGCATCGCGCGGCTACGCTGCCTTTGCGCTGGCGTACTTCGGCACCGAAG
>JACCTF010000225.1 GCA_013812565.1 Pyrinomonadaceae bacterium
GCCTCGCCGATCATTCGTTCAACTTCGGCGCGCGTGATGTAGTGCCATTCCGGGTTCGTCAACTCTCCCCGCTGCCCGGGCCGGAAAGTCACGAGCGCGAACGTCTCTTCAAACATCAGTCTGCCAAAGCGGTTGCGCTCCTCCTGGTATTGCTCGATCCAGAGGATCTCATTTGCTTCGCCGGTCGCCTCGTCGCGCGCCCATTCGGTTGCGAGCGGCTCGGCCATGTTCGTGACAGACGTGCCTTCGTTCTCCGGTAGCTCGGTCGCGATGACAACGGGCGTTTGCTCCGGGTCGTGGTAAACGCGAATCCGGCACTGCGACGCGCAACCGAAATAGCCTTTGTAGTTGTGTATGGTGTCGATGATCTTCTGCATGATCTACCCCTTTCGCTGAAGGGTGCGAGAGAGCGCCCCTCGTCCGTCCCGGTTCATCAGCGACTTTTGTTATTGATGAGGATGACGCGAGCCGCAACGTTCGTCCCGCTCTCTTTGAATGCTCCGGCGTCGATGTTGATACCGTCCATGTCTCGCCCATAGAGCCACGTGCGGAAGTCTGTCGCTTTGCGATCCCGCCGGAAGAACGTGCCTTCACTCATTACTGAAACTAACCGGCCTCCGGGGTTCAATAAGCGGTAAGCGTGCCGGACGTGGTCGATGTCCTGCCCGCGTTCAAACGGCGGGTTCATGCAGATTCGGTCATAGCGGCGCTGACACTCTAAGAAGTCGCTGCCAACGAGGTTGTGACCTTTGAGTTTTAGAATCTCCTGCAAGCTGTAGTTGATCTCGATCACGTCCAGACCTGCGCCGACAAGCGGCAGCAACGCATCCCCTATATTGCCGCAGCCTGCGCTTGGCTCTAAGACCGTGTGACCGGCGCGAACGTCCGCCAGGCTTAACATCTGCCGGACTATCGCGCTTGGGGTAGGGAAGTAGCCGGGGATGTTTGAGCCTGCCGCTTTGCGCTCTAGCTCTTTGATCCGGCGGGCGCGTCTCTCTTCCTCTGACAATTCCACGTTGCCAAGCTTGGCAAGCGTGCGGCTGGCCTCTTGTAGTTGCTCGTCTGTGAAGATGCCGGCGCGTGTCAGCGTCTTGTAGGCTTCGCCGTTCCACTGGTCGGGCGTCGGCATCTTTGACCAGTAGTCAAGCGCCTCAACCTGTGCCTTAGTGGTCACGCGCCGGAGGATCGGCGCGACCGTCCCGATGTCGTGCGCGTCGGCGAGCGTTAACAGCTTGGCTTTTAGCTTCTCCAGGCCCTCGGCTTCGCGTTGGAAGTTCGCGGCCTCCTGCCGCCGCTTGCGCGTGTTCTCTCGGCGCGGCGCAAGGCAAAAGTTGATGCGCTCTTGAATCTTCTCGGCGGAGCGGCGAAGGCTGGCCGTGTTGACCGGTTCGCGGTGTGCGTCAGCGGTCGGCGTTGGCCTCGGCGATGATGCTTGTTTAGTTTGCGTGGCTGGTACTCTGAAGGCTCGCGCGCCCGCGGCCTGTTGGTAGCTCTGCAAACCGTTGTTAATGATGTCCATCAAGGATAGTTGTTGCATGGTGTCTTGTGTCCCTTTCTGCCGGTGAATTGTTAAAGCATCAAAAGGGCGGCGTTCTTCCGTCCGCCCCAGAGATGCGCTAACAAGTCACGCGGCCAAGCTGCGTCCGCTCCACGTTCGGCTTTGTACTCGCTCGCTGCCGTAGCGGTTGCGGATGTCATCTTTCGAGAACTCGCCGCCGCGATTGCTGCTCGGCACGCCCGCGAAAAACCATTCCTTTTTCTTACCGGCGAACTTGTACCCGGCTGCTTTGAGCGCCTCTTTGTTGGCGTAGGTGTTACCTGATACCCACACCCAAGAGCCGCACAGTTCAATGTCTAAGCCGTCAAGGTGGATGATCTGCTCAATGGCGCGGCGGATCGCTTCGGCAATGTCAGCAAGGTCGGCATACTCGGCTTCTGATTTGCCGGGCTGCTCGCCGCGAGAGGCTCCGGCCATTGCTCTTGTGTACTGCGTGTTGATGGCTTGCATAGTGGCTGTGTCGCCGCCGCGGTCGGGGTGATGCTCAAAAGCTAGTTGGCGGTAACGCTTCTTGATCTCGTCGGAAGTGCGGCAGCCTGCGAAGTAATCTGTGTGTGTCATTGGTTGGCGGCCTCCTTCCGGTGCTGGTAACGTTCGCGCCGCTTGGCGTTGACTTCCTGACGGCACAGCGGGCACAGGGCGGTTGCTTTCTTCCAGTTCTTGAACTGGCGTTCCTCCTTGCGTCCGCCCTTCCATGTCCGCACGCATTCAAAGGTGATGCCTAGTTCAATAACTACTTGGGTGAGCCTCGCGCCTTGTCCGCGCTGGTGCTCGGCTAGTCGCTCATCAAGGTTCTTGGCGCTGCCTAGATAATGCTTGGCGTGTGCGAGTGGGCGAGAGAAGTGCAGCAGGTAAACCACTGCTCCCCGCTGCTTGGTGTGTCGTGGTATGCTCATATAAGAATCCTTTCAATTCGTCCGTCGCTGGATTTGGGTTGAATGGGTGGGCTTGGCGAGTGTTGACGCACTTACCAAGCCCGTTTCTGTTATGCCGCTGCTCTGCTCATGCGTTGGGCGGCTAAGTGAATGTGAAGCGGTAGCGCTGCGACACCGTGCTTGCACGCGATGCCGTTCTTGGTCGGGCATTCGCATTCAACAACCTTTTGGTTCTGCTCATCGCGATAGCAACGAACGGTGTACTCGTTGCCTTCGCTGCCTGTCACCTGGTACTCACCAAAGCGGACAAAACGAACGCGCGGATGTAGCGCCTTCGCTCTCGTAATAGCCTTCGTCAAAGCTTCCTTCTTCGTGACTATGAACATCGCTTGATCTCCTTCTGCGCTGTATGCCGCGCGTGCAGTTGATGATGGACATTATATTCACTAACGAATATAATATCAATAGATAAGATAAAAATAATTGCATCCTATTTCGTGCATCATGGTGGTTCTTTAGCTTGGTTTGCTTGTGAAAGTGGTTGGCGTGCCGCCCTCGGCGAGTCCTTCAACGTGGCACACCACGCGATTAAAAACCGTTTCCCTCGTGAAAGCGGTGGCAGCACATGAGCGCACCCGAAGGGGCGAAACGTAGTGAAGCACTCTGAAGCGAAGCGGAAGAGTTGCGCCATGTGCGACACTAGCGGACGAGGGAACGGAACTTAATTAAAGATGTGCGGCGGCAGCCGCTCCTAATGACTTCGACCTTGTGTCGAGTCCTAATCTCGCCCGTCTTTTCAGGGCGAAGGCGAAGCCTAGATTTGTTAGAATGGCTGAGCGGAGAGAAGGGAAGTAACAGCACTGTTGCATCTACCTAAACAGCAAGTGATAACGAACGGCGATGTGGGTAACACGCAACGCATTTCCTTCAGCGACCATGACGAAGAACAAGAGCATCAACAACGAAGAGCAAGCAGCAGATAGCATCAAGCCAGCGAGAGATGCGCGACACGGCTTCTACGTCATCCCAAGTAATGAAACAGAAATTAGAATCAACGTGCCAGCGGGTGAAAGCCTGCGCGAGTTGCTGGATTCGTTCAAACAACCGTTGGAGATCCAGCGCCAGTCGCCGGATGACGAGCTGCCTCCCGCTGCTTAACCGTCGGCTGTCAATTAGCGATTTGTGAAGCACAACCCATATGCCGGAGTTACGTGGCGTCCAAGCAGCGCCGGAAGTCAAAGCCGAATGGGAGCGTGCCTACTTGCTGTACCAACGTGCTCCGGGCGATCCGAACAACAAGCGGAACGACCGCATGCAGCGGATCAACTATGTCGCACAAGCGATGAGACTCACCCGCAAGCAGGCGAAGCGGCGCATTAGGAACTACGAGGCGTGGCAGCGCAACCTCAAGAAAGGGCTGGTTACATGAGCCAAGAACAAACACCACACTGGCAACCAGTTAGTTTCCTGCCGCAGATCGCGGAGATGATTGACGGCATGTTGGAGAGCGCCGCAGAGAATCACAGATTATTGCAGCAGGCGCGACCTGGCTCGCTCGATGATGCGACGGTCGAGCGTGTGGTCCGAGTCTATACAACACAGCGCGACGATCTGAGGCTTTACATCGACCAACTGAGCCGCTGGGAGAAAGAACCTTTAGACGAAAAGCAGAGTAGGGAAGTGGCGCGTCTGCAACAGCAGCTCGACCGGTTGCGGCGCGTGCTCTCAGATGTGCTTGTATTAGCTGAGAAACTGAAAGAGTTGACCATCGAGCGGTTGCTCAGCCGCAGTGATGCAGAGATTGGTTTAGACTTCTTGCTCGGCAAGTTGAGGTTTTAACGATCAGACACATCGCCAACAACTCTTCACAAAATGACCCTTCTGTGTATCGGGTCATTGTCATAGTGCGACAGCAATTCGCGGACGGTGGATCTCGTTGCAGGCTGTAATTACCGGAGTTATTCTTCAAACAAGTCCGTGAATTGCTGTCGCGTACTGACATTGACCCTACACACCTTATGACCCGTTTGTAAAGAGTTCCACACCTTGCTGCTTTGAATGTCTCGTGTTCATCGCGTGGGCCGTGGTGTCGTTTGTCTGATACGGCTTGGTGTTTCCTATTAGAGGATGCGCCACGTGCCTGTTACGCACAACAAGCTTCATGTGAAGTGGTATATGACCAGCTTCTGCAAGCGACTTTGCCGCTCCCGGAGCGGTGATGCTTGGCTACTCTATAGAGATTTCACCCCGGTCCTTGTCTGCATATTCCGTCCAAGGATCTTACTCCCGCAGAC
>JACCTF010000237.1 GCA_013812565.1 Pyrinomonadaceae bacterium
GATGGCTATGAAGCATCACACCAGGCAGTGTCTGAGTTAAAGGCTGAAGGCGACTTATCAGCTGAGACGCAAGTGCGGACCAGTAAGTATCTCAACAATCTGATCGAACAAGATCATCGGCGAGTGAAGCAGCGGTACTACCCGATGCTGGGGTTCAAGCAGTTCGGGAATGCAGTCGTCACGATCAGCGGGATTGAGTTGATACAGAATATGAGGAAAGGGCAGTTCAACATCTCAAACATCAGCCAAGAAGGGAGGCAAGTTCAGCAAGTGTGGGAGACTGTATTGGCCGCATGAGGTTTGACTTGGAGATCAATTTGGCACTCGCTCATCCATGTGTAGAGTTTGCACCAGAGCCCCCAGCTTCACGGTGCTGGCGCGAGATGTGGTATCCCGCTTTAAAGGGTAAAGAACTTTCATCAACCGCTTTCAACATTATCAGGACTCTCAATGGATGGTGGTCAGAATCGAGCGCTTGGTGATTGGCTTTTTACGCTGAAGTGTGAAGGCCCTGCTTGGTTATGCCATGCAGGGCTTGTGCGCTGCTTTTGTCGCCGATCATGACACCCGCAAATAGCGCGGCCATCAACGAGAAGGAGTTAAAGCATTTTATAAATGATGATCGTTTGTTATTTCTCACTTGAAAGTTCCTTTTTATGAGCGAGGTGAGGTGACGGGCTGATGACAAGGTGCCGGAGCAGTGACAAGTCCCAAGCACGGCTGGCTGTTTGGCAAGTTTGGTGCCGTTGCGCGCCGGGGATTTTTATGTCTGATTCTTATGTAGTTGGTAGTGCTGCGGTAGGGGATCGGAAAGCAGCCTGACTGATGTGGTCAGCTTGAGAGAGTGCAGTTGGTCAGATTTATTAGGCGTACCCAGGCGAGTGGCGCATTATAGATCAAAGCCGAGGTAGTGCAACTGCTCTTGTGTTTCGTTAGGGTGCGACACAGCAGGCGTGTAAAATCCAGAGTAACCGGGCGGACGCTGAACGTGTCCGCTCCCTCGTAATCGCCCAAATGATTACGTGCGGGGGCGCGGTGTTGTGAGGACGCCGCGCCCTGTGCTTTGATGGGTGATGCTTCCAAACACCGCTCCTCCCATCAAACTGAACAACCTCCATCACCTTGACCGGTCATAGTGCCCCTTCTCTGCTGCGCCTCCTCAGACACGGCGCTCTGCTCGCGCTCCTAAGCTCAAGCATCTCCACGCTTTCTGCTATCGAGCGGGCGCACACTCTCACTTGGCACATGCCTTGTCATAGAGACCAGCGCGCAGATGGAAGCGCTCACCCGCTTCACGGACTCGCCGCACCGAGTCCAACATCTGCGCGCATCTTGATAGATTGATCGTCCCTCTTGCCGCGTCAGTGCGCTGCGACTATCCCTGCTCCTCACCCGCAGGGTAGTTCACACTCCCGCACTCATCCATTCACCCCTTTGCGTTAACTCAACCGATCAGCAGCAGCAATAGGAAGTCTTATGAAGCTATCTACTATCAACTACATCGAGCATTCCAACCTTGTAGCGGATGATGCGTGGATGTTCGACACGGACGCACTACACTGCCCGGTGGCAAAAGAGATGCAACCACTAACGGACGAAGAAACCATTAACGTCGATATGGTGACAATCCGCGAGAGCCGTCATCACCGATGCTGGCCGAGAGAGGCAGTCGAAACCTTCTTGGCCGCCGAAGTACAGCAGCCTTTATCTGCTCACTCTACTTCACCCCGGTGCGTGGCAGATCAGCAGAACCGGCAGGAGGTCAGATGAAGCTATTTGCCATGAACATCATCGAGCATCCAGACTTCGCCGCTGACGATGTGTGGATTATCTACGATGAAAACTCACCGAAGGTGCCTGAAGATCTCAGGGGCAAGTTGTCGGTGCCGTGCATCCTGACCGGCAATCGGACTCGGGCGGAGCGCACGCTTGCTCTGTTGCAGGCCATCAATGGTGGCATGCCACTTACTACCGCTACCCCCTTGCGCTTTCTGCAGTGACGCCAGCGATCAAAGCAGTTCGTTGTCATGGCTTCCCCTCTTCCACCTTTACCAGCCTCCGTCTAATCTTCCCTTTAATTGTTGGTGTAGGGTTAGGGAAAGCTAATACCATTATTCCTGGTACTGACTGACCTTTACTCAGCAGTAAACTCAATTGGCCTTAAATACTTTCATGAGATACTTTTATGCGCAACCTTTGTTCAGTTAAGCTCGCCGACGCCGAGGGCAGAGTCTGGCATGTCATTGATA
>JACCTF010000252.1 GCA_013812565.1 Pyrinomonadaceae bacterium
AGTTTTCGAAATTAGCACCGGAGGCCAGACGGCTTTCCTGGTTTCCGTCCGGCACAACGAATGACAAGAAGGCAGTAGGCAGAAAGATCGACGGCTTTCAGCCTGCCTACTGCTATCCTGCTCATCACTTTCGCCTTAGTAGGCCGTATTGACGAACTCTTTGGCATTGTTCTTATCGAAAAGGCGATCTTCAACGGGGATCTTAGTCGGCACCCTTATTTTGTTGAGGTACCTTTCTAGCGTATCAAAAGCGAGTGGTCCGAACCGCGGACTCGATTCGATGGTCGCGTTCATCTCACCCTTAATGATAGCTTCGAGGGCGGCCCGCTCGCCGTCGATCGAGATAATACGAACATCCTTGCCCGGCTGCATGCCGGCGGCCTTGAGCGCTTCAATCGCGCCTAAGGCCATCTGATCATTGTGCGCGTAGACGGCGGTGATCTGTTTCCCTTTCGACTTGATGATGTCCGCCATGACTTGCTGCGCCCGTTCGCGCGAAAAGTCAGCGGTCTCTGAAGCGATCACCTTCATGTTGGGGCGAGTCTTCACTTGTTCATTGAACCCTTGCGAGCGGTCGCGGGCCACGGAGGACCCGGGCGTGCCGGTTAATTCGACGATGTTAGCTTTGGCACCGGTTTCGGCGACCAACCAGCGGGCGGCATTCGCGCCCTGCGAAATGAAATCCGATCCGAGAAACGCGACATAATCTTCGCCCGCCTTTCCGGCCGCAGTACGATCAATCAAGAACACAGGGATCTGAGCCTGCTTGGCTGCTTGCAGGGCCGGGGCGAGGGCGTCGAATTCACGCGGCGCAAGAAAGATCGCGTTCACTTTGCGCGCAATCAAATCATTCACATCAGCGACCTGCTTCGCTGTTTGATCTTGAGCATCGGTGACTATCAGCTCAAACTTGGCGGCGCGCTTGGCGGCTTCCTGCTTGATGCTGTTGGTCTGGGTGGTGCGCCACGGCGTGTTGTTCACCATCTGCGAGAAACCGACAACCGTCTTTGGTTTCTCCTCCTTACACCCGGCTAACGACAAACCCATGAGGATACCGAGTATGCACGCTACCGCCATTGTCTTTGCGGTGTAATTCTGCCGTCTGTTGTTAACTGGATTCACGATTCATGCCCTCCGAATGTGTACTTTTGCGTGTGTGAGTTCGACGTGCGAGGAACAGGAACCCCTTCCTAAGCGCTAGGCGATAACCTACACGCCAGCGCTTGTCGAGAGCTTGTTGGGTAGTAAGAAGTTCCGGCGGGCATTGTACAGCTTTTCTATATGTTTGGTGCAAACTTTGAAGCGACTGCAAGAGGTGCGAGGTGCGAAATTCGAAGTGCGGAGTTTTTAACTTCGAACCCCGAACTGCGTACATTGGAACTGCGCCGGTATAGCTAACGTCTATCATAGGCGCAAGCCTTGTAGTGCTCAAAGTTCCTCTGTGTCTTCTGTGTCTTTCACGTCGCAGACTCACAGTTATCACGGATGCACGCGAGCAGTTGTTGAGCAGTCCAACGCTTTTTGTAGGCTGCGTTCAAGATACCGAGCGGCGCGCCAAATCTCGGGTCTCGTTGAAGGTAATGGCGTGTGCTACACTCCCCGGCCGTCAACGACTGCAAAACTGAACTGCCTTCGCTTTGATCAGGAGCTGCGCGCCATTCACCCAACCATACGCCTCGTTACGTACTCCCGAACGACCACGCTTCAAACCTTTCCATAGAATGGTTCACACAGAAGAAATCAATGCCTGACTCAACCGAAACGCTGCACGCCGTAGACCCCGCTCGTCCGACTCCTGAGCCGACGCCCGGAGTTTGGACGGCATTGCGGGATGCGGTTCGCGGATCGCACACCAACTATAACTACACTGAAGGTTCAGTCGGCCGCGCCATTCTGCTGCTCTCCGTGCCGATGGTGCTGGAGATGCTGATGGAGAGCGTCTTCGCCGTGGTCGATGTCTTCTTCGTCGCCAGGCTTGGCTCAGATGCGGTGGCAACCGTGGGTCTCACCGAGTCGATGCTAACGCTGGTTTACGCCCTGGCGATGGGACTTAGCATCGGCGCGACGGCGATGGTCGCCAGGCGCATCGGTGAAGGCGACAGAGACGGTGCGGCGCGCGCCGCCGTGCAGGCGATCATTCTTGGGATAATCGTGGCCGTACTGCTTGGGCTGGCTGGAGTGGTGCTTGCTCCACACCTCCTCGCATTGATGGGCGCGTCGCCGAAAGTGATTGAACGGGGAACGAATTACACGAGGGTGATGCTCGGCGGATCAATGACGATTCTGCTTCTCTTTCTGATCAACGCGATCTTCCGCGGCGCAGGCGATGCCGCAATCGCAATGCGCGTGCTGTGGCTCGCTAACCTAATCAACATTGTGCTCGGTCCCTGCCTTATCTTCGGGCTTGGCCCGTTCCCTGAACTCGGCGTAGCCGGCGCAGCCACGGCCACCACCATCGGGCGCGGCACGGGAGCGCTCTACGCATTCACGCGACTTCTGCTTCCGGGAGGTCGTATCACACTCTCCCGTCGTCACCTACGATTTGAGCCTGCCCTGCTGATGCGACTCTTGCGCTTGTCGGCATCGGGCACCTTCCAGGTTTTCATCGGCATGGCAAGTTGGATCGGATTGATTCGCATCCTTTCGAGCTTCGGCAGCGATGCGCTCGCCGGGTACACCATCGGCATCCGCGTTATCATCTTCGCACTGCTTCCTTCGTGGGGCATGAGCAACGCCGCGGCGACGATGGTCGGGCAGGCCCTCGGAGCCGGAAAGCCCGAGCGCGCCGAACGAGCGGTGTGGATCGCGGGTTTTTACAACATGTGCTTCCTCGGCGCGGTCGGCCTTGTGTTCGTGATCTTCGCTGAGCGGATCACGGGGCTGTTCACTTCTGACCCAACCATACTCGCTTATGCGACCGACTGCCTGCGCGTGGTTGCCTGTGGTTTTCTGTTCTACGCCTATGGCATGGTCATCACGCAGTCGTTCAACGGCGCAGGCGATACGTTTACGCCGACCGTAATTAATATCTTCGTCTTCTGGCTATGGGAGATTCCGCTCGCCTACGTGCTCGCGATTCACTTCGGACTCGGGCCCCACGGCGTATTCCTCGCCATGACAATCGCCTTCTCGACGTTGGCCGTAGTCAGCGCCGTAATCTTCCGGAGAGGGCGCTGGAAGAAGCGTGCAATCTGATCTCGAGCGAACCCTAAACGAACAAGGAAGCTAAGTATCTTCTCGATTTGCCATACCCACCCTACCTTATGCAATGTCATTGACAAGTGCAACACGGCCTTGTTATAAGC
>JACCTF010000264.1 GCA_013812565.1 Pyrinomonadaceae bacterium
CGGATACCATCCTTGATTCCCGATGAAGTCAAAGCGGTTATCACGGAAACTATCAGCTAAGAAGACTTCGAGCGACTCTAAACCTAGTGCGAGAAAACGTTCCTCCCCGGTCGCCTGGGATGCCAGCAGCATCGCCTGCGGCAGCTTCGCGTTGGCGTAAGTCATCTCATCACCGAACCAGCGCCAATTCGGCCCACTGCTCCGCTCATACAAATCCGCCATGCGGTCGGCGAACTCTCCGAGTTTGCGACGGATCAGCGCCGCCCCATCATAGCGTTTGAGAAATGCGTCCAGCCCGCAGATGGCGTAAGCGATGGCGCGCGGATGCTGAAGTTCATGGCTTTCAAGCGCGCGCTCGAACATCTCACGCGCCAGTACGCGCAGGCCTTCGGTGTGCCCGTAGGCGACAACTGTTCCGAGTCCCCACAGCGCCCGGCCCAGTGTGTCCTCGCTGCCCGCTTCATCGGTGAACTGGCGCGCATAGTTCATAAAGTTATGAAACCGGCCGTCCGGCATTTGCGCGAGTTGCAGAAAACTCAGGTACTTCGTGGCGAGCGTAAGCGCCCGGTGGTCGTCGCCAAACTGCCGGTAGTGCAGCAGCACTGCGACGAGGGCACGTGCCGCATCATCGGTCGCGTAACCGTGGCGCCAATCCGGGATGCCGTAAGTAGCATGCTGAATGATGCCCGTATCATCCGTGAGGCATGCGAGATAATCGAGCTTGATTTCGGGCAGGTCAACGCTTGCGCGGACGAACGGCGCGCGCACCACGGCTCTGCTTTGATAATTCGCGACCGATTCTTCGAACAGTTTAATGTAGGCGTCGCCGACTTCGGGCCAGATCATCTGGCGGCCAAACTCATAGGCGCGTTTACGCATCTGGTGACGCGCCGCTTCATTCTCGATCAGATCAATCAACGTCTGCGCCAAGTCACGATCATCGCCGAAGTTGATTAAGCGTCCGCGCCCGTCGGCCAACACATACTCGGCGTAGAGGTAAGGCGTTGATACGACCGCCTTGCCCATCCCGACGGCATAAGCGAGCGTGCCCGAGACGACCTGCTCCTTCGATTGATACGGGGTGACATAGATGTCGCACGCGCTGATGAATTCGCGCAGTTCATCAAACTCGACATAGTTGTCGTAGAAAACGACGTGATCTTCTAAACTGAGTTCGCGCACTCTCCGCTGTAATGACAGACGGTATTCTTCGCCCTGCCGCCGCTTCACTTCTGGGTGCGTCGCGCCGAGCACAACATAGACGACCTCCGGGTGCAGACGCACCACGCTCGGCAACGCCTCCAACATATACTCGATGCCTTTGTTGCGGCTGAGCAACCCGAAGGTGAGCATCACCATGCGCCCCTCGACGCCGAACTTATCCTTGTAGTAGTTCGGATCAACAAACGGCACATCGGGCACGCCGTGATGGACGAGCCTAATCTTGTCCGGCGGGATTGCATAGACTTCGCTCAGAATCGGTATTGCTTTAGTGTTCATCACAACCAGGTGATCCGACGCGGCGGCGATTCTCGTAAGCGTCTCGAGGTAGCCCGGCTCTGGCTCGCGCAGCACCGTGTGCAGCGTCGTGACCACAGGCTTACGCAAATTCTTCAACAACTCCAGGATGTAGCGTCCTTCCGGTCCACCAAAGATGCCGAACTCGTGTTGCATACAGACCACATCGGCGCCTGAGAAGTTGATGTATTCGGCGGCCAAGCGATAATCGCCGAGTTGGTTCTGGCGAATCTCGAAGACCACTTCCGGTGGGTACTCGTAAGTGTTCGGCGAATTTGTCATCGCAATTACATTGGCCTGCACACCCCCGCCCGAACTAATGATGGCTAGCTGCAAATCGCTGGTGAAAGTTCCGATGCCGCACTCGCGTGGCGGGTAAGTGCCGATCAAGCACGCTTTAAGTAATGCCTCGTTGGTGGAGTCGATCTCGCCATCGCGGTGGTGTTCCATGTTTGGTATCTCCCCGGTTCGGTGTGTGGAAGGCATAGCGCGTTATGGTTCCTAGAATCTCTGCGCTCAATTCGCTATTGACGTGCTTGCCTTCTTGCTAATTATGGTGGCGTTATAGTGAGCATAATTCGAAAGGTGAGGTTGAGTCTACACGGCGACCAATATACCCCGTCGAAGACACTGTTTCAACGAGTACAGAGATCAGATTGAACAGTGACAAGATGAAGGCCACAGCGAACTGTTTTCTGGTAATGGTGCAGGCATATCAATATGTCGAAAGTCTAATGTCCTGGCTTTCGACCTTGGGCTTTGGACATTAGACTTTGGATTTGCTTATCACTCGTCACTGTTCATTTAACGGAGGCTTGAATCCTGTGGCGCTTAGCAGCAATAAACCAAGCGAGTTTGACGACTACCCGGATGAACTGGCCCAGGTAGCTCCGCATGACGCGCCCGCTCGCGCCGTCATCAAGCGTGTGATTGATGGCGACACCATCGTGGCGCTCATTGATCAACGTTTCTCTGACTACAAAATGCTCACGTTACGCATTGCCGGGATCGATGCGCCTGAAATGTTTAGTGGTTCGGATGCACAGCGTGAGCGCGGTCGCGGGGCGCGGGATTACCTGTTGAGTTTAGCTCCTCCCGGAACGCACATCGTAGTACGCACTTATCAGGACAAAGTAACCTTCAACCGCTATGTGGCCGATGTCACTCTGCCCGGTGGTCTCGACCTTGCCACCGAGATGATCAGGGCCGGGCACGCCGTGGTAATCCGCCGCTGACGGGACGAACGCCTTTCGGCATCATAGGAATCT
>JACCTF010000280.1 GCA_013812565.1 Pyrinomonadaceae bacterium
CAGGCCCGCGAGAACGCCGAACTTCAACTAGCGGGCGAGCGGCGCTTGAACGAGGTTGGACGCTCAACAACCTATTTCTTGTTTCAACGTCAAAATCAATTAGCCAATGCCCGCAATCTGGAACTGCGCGCCGAAACGGACTACAACAAAGCGCTCGCCGATTTGCAGCGCGCAACGTCAACCACCCTGCGCGCCAACAACGTGATCGTCGAAGCCCCAACGGGACGCTGATAAAGAAGGGAGTCAGGAGACAGGAGACAGAAGTCAGTAAGGTTAAGGCGGAAACCATTTTTTTCTGTCTCCTGACTTCTGTTGTTTTGAAGCTCTCTGCTACGATCATCACCTTTAACGAAGCAGGTAATATCCGCCACGCGTGTGAGTCGGTCGCTTGGGCTGATGAGGTGTTGGTCGTAGATTCTGAGTCGACCGACGACACGCGTGTTATTGCGCATGAGTGCGGGGCGCGGGTCATCAACCGGCCGTGGCCGGGTTTCGGTGCGCAGAAACAGTTTGCGGCTGAAGCGGCGAAGCATGACTGGATCTTCAGTTTGGATTCGGACGAGCGGGTTTCAGAAGAACTGCGTGCGTCTATCATGAAGTTACGGGGCGTAGATGAAGGGCAGATGGCAGACGGCTACCGCATTGCGCGCCGTTCGTTCTATATGAAAAGGTGGATTCGGGGAGGCGGCTGGTATCCGGATTATCAGTTGCGACTTTACCGCAGAGGGCGTGGCCGTTGGGAGCAAGCTCTGGTTCACTAATCCGTGAAGATGGATGAAGACGCACGTGTCCAGATGCTTCACGGCGACCTTCTGCATTACAGCGTGCATGGCGCGGCGCATCATCACCGGATGATCGGCGAGCGTTATGCGCCGCTCGCTGCGCGCCAGATGTTCGAGCGCGGACGGCGCACCTCGCCCCTACAAATCGCGCTGGCCGGGCCAGCCGCGTGGGCTCGCAGCTTTCTTCTCAAAGGTGGCTTTCGCGACGGGCTGGCAGGATTCTCTATTGCAAGCTTCGCCGCCCATCACGCTTTTCTCAAACACCTTTTATTGTGGGAGAGGCAGCAGAAGAAGGAGTCAGAAGTCAGAAGTCAGAAGTCAGAATGATAAGCCGGCCCGCCGCTGCTTTATTCTATCTCCCGGCTGCTTGATTCTGGTTTTCGTAATCTCTCGCTGTTTGGTTAATCCGAAGTTGAGACGGAGGAAGGAGTTGGCGCGGCGTGGATTTTGTCTCTGTTTTATTCTGACTTCTGACTTCTGACTCCTGACTCCTTTTGTTTTCTATGACGAGGCGGGGCAAAGCAGCAGTCGCAACGGCTTCGGCGAGCAGTTGATCTTCGAACTGGCGGTTTTCCCACAATCGGGGGCCTTGATCAAAGATCGCGAAAAGGATCATGCCGCCGTTCGCGGTGTAAACAATGCCGGCGAAGCTCGCCATGCCGCCATCAATCGTCGTGAGCGTTCCGGTTTTGCCGATGACTGCACCCTCCAGTCCGGTGCCGATAAACCGGTGACGGATAGTGCTCGAATCATAGTTGGCGACAGGCAAAATGTCTTCGGGTCTGAGTCCCTGATGAGCGGTCTCCTCAATTAACGCACGGATCACGGATAGCATGTCGCGCGGAGTCATGCGGTTGCGTCCGAGGCCGGAAGCGCTCTCGATATAAACGTCGCTTTGCGGAAGCCGCAACTCGTTAACTAGAAAATGCTGTAGAGCTTCCGGCCCGCCCGTCTCTGCGCAGAGCCGGTCGGCCACCAGATTGTTCGAGTGCGCGTTCATGTAAAGCAACACGTCAGTGAGCGGATTACCTTCGACGACGAACATCTTTTGGCCCACGGGTTGGTCGGCAACAGCAGTTTGCATCGAACCCAAGTTCAACGCTCGCGCTAAGCGCCCTGCCGCCTCAAGCGGCACATCGCTAAAGTTAAAACAGAAGTATGGCGACACCACGACACCGTCGCTGATGCGTTTAATTCCGCGTGCGCGCAGTTCTTCAGCAATCAAGTTCGTCGCCGCATCGCCAAAAGTCGGATCGCTGCCGAAGACATAGAGTTTCCCGCGCAGCGTCCCCATTGAATCCACACTGCCGTCGGCAAATACGTTTGTTTGAAAGCGGAAATTTGCGCCGAGTTTGCGTAGCGCGACGAGCGTTGTGGCGAGTTTGGTTAGTGAAGCGGGATTGAATGCATGGTCTGCGTTGTGCGACGCAAAGACGCGTTTCTTGTCGACCGCTTCGATTAACACGCCGTGTAGTTCAGGTTCCGCTTCGCGCTCTGCATACCATGCCGCCGCGTCCAACACCGGCGGCGATACAATTACTGCCGCCAGCGGCTTCCTTTCACCTTTGTTAATCGCCGCCGCGTCCGGTACAGATGAACGCGACAACACAGGTGAAGCAGCCGAGCGTACGCTTGCCAGCAGAGTTTCTGAGAAAGGGATTAAACCTGCGTAGGTGGTTAAACTAAGCCCGGCAACAATGACAATAAAGACAGCGATGATCGCGATAAATAATTTGCGAGAACTCAACAGTTCGTCTCCAACCCATGCCCACTAATTTTTCGTCTTTCAGAATAAGACGATGACGCGTATCATGCGTAAAGCTTGGCGCACCGTCAAGCTCTATACGTTTTGATAAGTGTTCAAAGTTCGGTGTGCGGAGTACGAAGTTGAACAACTAAAACAGGATTGTGTCCGGCGACCTCATACTCCGTACTCTGAACTCTCCCTGGTTTGATTCTTTACCCGCTCGGTGCTTCAAGCGACCTTCCCTAAGAGCTTCTCTGACGACAATGGATCAAGGATTCTTCCAACTCAGCAATCCAGAAAACACATTATTGCCTTCGGCATCCTTCGCTGTGGCCGCAATCTTCGGCGCAATCATCGGCAGCTTTCTCAATGTCGTCATTCATCGATTGCCTCTCGGAGAATCCATCATCTTTCCCGCATCGCACTGTCCTTCCTGCGACGCGAAGCTTGGCATCTTCGACAACATACCGATCTTAAGTTACTTGATTCTCTGGGGACGTTGCCGCGCCTGCCGTATGCCGATCTCTCCACGTTATCCGGCAGTGGAACTTCTCACCGCAATATTGTACGCGTTTGTCTTCCGGCATGACGGATGGACGCTCGCGCTTCCCTTCGATCTCGTCTTCGTCTCCGCCGTGGTTGTGCTCATCTTCATCGACGCCGAGCATATGATCCTGCCGAACGCCATCACCTATCCCGGTCTTGCGTTCGCTGTTCTCGCGCGCCTGCTTGTTCCGAATCTTGATGGTCTCGGTCTTCTCCATGAGGGCGCACTTGCGCTGTGGCCGCTGGAAGCTGTGTCGCTGGTCGGGGCAATCTTTGGCGCACTCGTCGGCGGCGGTTCGTTGTGGCTCACGGGTTGGATTTGGGAACGGCTGCGCGGAGTTGAAGCGATGGGATTGGGCGATGTGAAGATGATGTTGATGGTCGGCGCTTATCTCGGTTGGCCGCGCACGGTGCTGACGATCTTTCTCGCCGTCCTCACCGGATCACTCGTCGGCATCCTCTTAATGCTACGCCGCGGCGAGCGCGACATGCAGATGCTTCTTCCCTTTGGCATCTTCCTCGGCCTCGCGGCAATCATAAGCCTTCTCGTCGGCGAAACGATCATCGCATGGTATCTAGGTTAGTTCGTGATGTAGAAACCACCAGGAACGGTTGGTTGCGTACATGAAGCGCCGCTACTTTACATTCAAGTTTAGTTTGTCCTCACTGACCGACTACAGCCGGTTGCAATCGAGTGCGTTTCTTCCCTGCCCTCTCGTTCCAATCCTCACCACCCGGAAAATACTCGCGCCAGCGTCGGTCAACGAGTTCGGCGATGTCTGGACGGACGATCAACTCCGCCGGGTAGCTCGGTTTCATGCGCGCGTCGATCACAATCGGCGCACGATAAGCAAGATGATGCCGACGGACGGTTGTATCAGCGGCATAGATGTCTGAAGCAGGCTCAAAGCGCGTCCACGTCGCCCATAAGAAATCAGCAGCAGTACGTGCCACGTCCGCATCATCATGCAGCACCACGAGCGGCCACTCGGCAAACACATCTTGCCGGGCCAGCCGCTCAGCTTGCTGCGGATCTTCGGCAAACGGCAGACCTTCAACGACGAGACAGCCGCCGCAGAAAACTTCGGCGCGCTTTACATCCCTCGTCAACTCGCCGCGAAACTCGCGCGGCAGTTCGCGTATCGCATCACCCAGTCCGAGCAGCATCGCTTTGCTTCCCCGGTTGATTTTGCCGCTTGTGTAATCAAGCGTGTCCATTGCGACATTCGAGAAGATGAACAGATCGCTTTCCGGACGTACACGCGCCAGCACATGCTCGAATAGACTGCGG